>JAISRP010000215.1 GCA_031273585.1 Synergistaceae bacterium | reverse complement strand
CGGAGGCGCCTTATGAAGGATACCCGCTGGATGATCTGCTTCACCTCGGTCGGGGCGCTGGAGGCCCTGACGACGACGTTGTCGGGACCGGCGGACACTATCATATCTATGGCGTCCTGATTTATCTCAGACCCGGCCTCGGCCACTATGCGCCCGGCGGAGTCGCTCACGCCCTCCAGCAGGATCTTGCCCAGCGCGCGATCACGCAGCGCCTGCTGGAGCAGTTTCTCGTGCGTCAGGATCACGCCCTCGAGGTCTATGGCGACTATCGAGCCCTCCACGAGCCCGCGCACTATTCCGCCGTCGACCATCGCCGGTATGGGCTCTATAGAGTTCCCATCCCTGCCTATGGCCTGGGTGAGCGGCTTACAGAAGTAGTGGTCTATCAGTATGTG
The DNA here is from genome assembly GCA_031273585.1 of Synergistaceae bacterium. Lineage (GTDB taxonomy): Bacteria > Synergistota > Synergistia > Synergistales > Synergistaceae > JAIRWR01. The sequence goes on along the minus strand of JAISRP010000215.1, from coordinate 8,555 downwards.
ATGCATGGCGTCCTGAACGTTTATGTGTTCGGCCGTCTTCCAAGCCTTGACGTTCTTGACGAACCCGTCGCGCAGGATTTCCATCACGTCCCTGGAGAGGATGCTGTCCTTGCGGGCTATCGTCTCGCCGTCGACCACTATGTCCTCTGCGAGATATCTGCTGCCCTCCATTGAGGCGAGGGCCTCGGTGTCGCACACCATCATGGGCCTCGGACCGACCCCGACTATTTCGACGAGGTCGGAGCTGCCGAGCGTCGTCCCCGCAGGTATCGTAACGCTCTCTCCATCGGTGAAGTCCTCGATGAGCGCCAATCCCTCCAGCAGATGCCTGAACGCGGCCTCGCCCACGATAACCCTCAGGCTCTCTCCGGAGTCCTGTATGATGAGCTCCGAGATGACGCGGCCAGGGGTCAGTATGTCCAGTATGATCGGCTCCGAGAGCTCCATGCCCTTGTACTTGCCGGCGATGTCGCTCACGCCGCTGCCCTGGACGTCGAGGAGCGTCTTGCCATTCAGAAATTCCACGGCCTCGGCCGTGAACGTGGAGTTGTCGCCCCTTATGTTCTCGACCTCCTGCTCGAAGTCCTCGCGCCACACCAGCTCGCCGGCGACGAAGGCGCTGTCGCCCTCCTCCGCCACCCTGACCCTGTTGACGGGGGCGACTTTACGGAGGATGGTCTCTATGTGCTTGTCGTTGATGGAGACGCCCTGCGTCCTGTACACCTCCTGGATGCCGTCCAGAAGGTATCGCTGGACCTCCTCCAGCCCCTCTATCTCCAGGAGCTGCTGGGGGTCCTTATAGCCCTCCGTCATCTCCTGGCCAACCTTGACCTCGGTGCCCACCTGAATGTCGGTCTTGAGGTTCTGGGCCGCCGGTATATTCCAGGCGATCCTCTCCTCGTTCCCATTCTTGTCCGTCGTCTCGACTATGATCTTTCGCTTGCCCTCGGTCTCCCTGATCTCTATTATCACTCCGTCGCGATCGGCCAACATCGCCACCTTCTTCGGGCGGCGAACCTCGAAGAGCTGCTCGATGCGCGGAAGCCCCTGGGTGATGTCGTCCCCGGTGAACTGACGGACGCCTCCCGTGTGGAACGTCCTCATGGTGAGCTGCGTACCAGGCTCGCCTATCGACTGGGCTGCCACTACCCCAACTGTCTCGCCCACGGCTATCTTCTTCCTGGTCGCCAAGTCTCTCCCGTAGCAGGTCCTGCAGATGCCGTGCCTGAGGCCGCAAGTGAGGGGGCTTCGGACCCATACGGATCTTATGCCGAGCTCCTCTATCCGAGATGCCATCTTCAGCGTGATCTCCTCCCCCTTGCCGAGCAGCAGTTCGCCGGTTTCCGGGTGGAAAAGGTCGCAGAGTGCAATCCTGCCGGTCAGGCGCTCGGTCAGGGATATTATCGTCTTGCCCTCAGCCTCGAGGGGGCGCACCTCCACTCCCCTGTCCGTCTGGCAGTCGTCATCTGTTATTATGAGGTCCTGCGCGACGTCTACGAGCCTTCTCGTCAGGTAGCCGGACTTTGCGGTGCGGAGGGCAGTGTCCGCAAGCCCCTTCCTCGCGCCGTGAGTCGAGATGAAGTATTCGAGCATGTTGAGCCCCTCGCGGAAGTTCGCCACTATGGGGTAGTCTATGATGTGCCCGGACGGGTCGGCCATGAGACCGCGGATGCCAGCCATCTGCGCGACCTGTCCCCTCGTGCCGCGCGCGCCGGAGTCCACCATCATGCGGAGCGGGTTCGACTTCGACATGTGGTCCATGATGCTGTCCGCTATCCTGCGCCCGGCGTTCGACCAGATGAAGTCCTTCTCCCTCATGTACTCGTCGTCATCGAGGAGCCCCATCTCGTGCTGCTCCGACAGGTCCGCCTCCTTGAGCATGGAGAAGTCGACTATCTCCTTCTTTTCCTCGGGGACTGTTATGTCACCTATCCCTAGACTTATGCCGCTCCTGGTCGACCACCTGTAGCCGAGGACCTTGATCGAGTCGAGCATTCCGACCATGGCGTGCTGGCCTATGCGGTCGAAGGTGTCGTCCAGAAGCGCGCTCAGGTCCTTCTTCGTTATGGACCGGTTTATGAAGCGGAGCTGCTCCGGGAGTGACTGGTTGAAGATCACCCGGCCGGGCGACGTCTCGAGGTAGCCCTTATCATCCAGGTCCTTTGGGGACAGGTTCCACTCGGGCAGGGCCTTTATCTTTATCTTGGAGTTCACGTGGACCAGGTCGTGGTCGAGGGCTGAGACGACGTCGTCCATGTCCCTGAAGTACATGCCCTCCCCCGTCCTGCCATCCCACATGCTGGTCAGGTAGTAAATTCCCAGCAGCATGTCCTGAGTAGGCGTCACGACGGATTTCCCGCTCGCCGGCGACAGCAGGTTGTTGGATGACAGCATCAGTATGCGCGCCTCGGTCTGCGCCTCTATGGAGAGCGGAACGTGAACCGCCATCTGGTCCCCGTCGAAGTCCGCGTTGAACGCGGTGCAGACGAGCGGGTGCAGCCTGATGGCCTTGCCCTCTATCAGAACCGGCTCGAACGCCTGGATTCCAAGGCGATGCAGAGTCGGAGCCCGGTTCAGCATGACCGGGTGATCCTTGATGATGCCCTCCAGTATCGCCCACACCTCGTCGCGGCCTCGCTCTATGAACCTCCTGGCGCTCTTTACGTTCGGCACCATTCCGTTCTCGACGAGCTTGTTCATGACGAAGGGCTTGAAGAGCTCGAGGGCCATCTGCTTCGGAAGCCCGCACTGATATATCTTGAGGTTTGGCCCGATCACTATGACGGAGCGGCCGGAGTAGTCCACCCTCTTGCCCAGCAGGTTCTGGCGGAATCTACCCTTCTTGCCCCTCAGGAGGTCCGTCAGGCTCTTCAGCGGCCTGTTCCCGGCCCCAAGGACAGCCTTGCCCCTCCTGCCGTTGTCAATCAGCGCGTCCACCGATTCCTGAAGCATCCTCTTTTCGTTGCGGATTATAATGTCAGGCGCGCGGAGCTCCTGGAGCTTCTTCAGCCTGTTGTTGCGGTTTATGACCCTGCGGTACAGGTCGTTTAAGTCACTGGTGGCAAACCTGCCCCCGTCGAGCTGCACCATGGGGCGCAGGTCCGGCGGGATAACCGGCAGCACGGAGAGGACCATCCACTCGGGGCGCGACGCGCTCTTGCGAAAGTCCTCCGCTATCTGAAGGCGTTTTACCAGCTTGCGCTTCTTCTGCCCCGACGACTCGGCTATCTCCTCCCGCAGGGTGCTCACCAGGTCGGCAAGGTCGATCTTCTGCAGCAGGGAGTATACCCCCTCCGCGCCGATCCCCCCGGTGAAGGTCTTGTCGTACGACGAGCAGAGCTTCTCCTCGCGCTCGAGAATAATGTCGGACCTTTCAAAGGGCGAGTCGCCCCCGTCTATCACTATCGAGCACGGGTCCTCTATGGTCTCCGTCTCTGGCTGGACTGAGAACCGTCCCGTGTACTTCTGATGGTAGAGCCTGTACTCGCTCTCGGATATGACGTCGCCCTTACCGAACGGGAGGTGGACTACGCTCGTCACGAAGAACGCCTCCTGATTCTGCAGATTCACTGGAACGAACTCAGCACCGGAGATGAGCTCGGACATCCTGCCGAGCTGGGACTCGGGGAACACCTCGCCGGAGTCATCCGCGTCGGCGCGAACGACGCGGTACGCCCGCTCGACCTGGAAGAGGCCGTCGCCGAAGTCGTCCCTTATGCGCTTCACCTGGGAGGCGCTCACGACGTCTCCGATGTCGACCGGGACGTCGTCCACCTTCAGTATGCGAAACGCCTCCTCGGCCTTGAACTTAGGGTCATAGTGCCGATGTATGCGCTCCTCGCCCGACGTGACGAGGTCGCCTCGCCTCACGAGGTCGGGGCGCTTCCCGTCGGACACGACCTTGTACTTCTGCTCCCTCTTCCTGGTCGGGGCGAAGTAAACGACCTTCTCCAGATCCTTAGTCGATGTTCCCAGGAGCAGGCTGAGGCGGCTCGGTATGCCGCGCAGATACCATATATGGACTACCGGGGCCGCGAGCTCTATGTGCCCCATGCGCTCGCGCCTGACCCTGTTGTCGGTCACCTCCACCCCGCAGCGGTCGCAGACGACGCCCCTGAACTTGGGGCCGCTGCGCTTGTACTTTCCGCACGCGCACTCGAAGCTCCTCGTGGGACCGAATATTCGCTCGCAGAACAGGCCGTCCTTCTCGGGGCGGAGCGTCCTGTAATTTATGGTCTCGGGTTTCTTGACCTCGCCGCTCGACAGCTGCCTGACCCTCTCGGGGGAGGAGAGCTTCATCCTGACGCCTGCTATGTGGCGTGTTTCAGCCATTATCAATCATCCTCCGTAAAAATTTCGTCGTTTTCCGCAGCGGCGTCCTCCGAGGTGAACAGCTTGTCCCTCTTCTCCTTCAGATTCGGATCCAGGATGGAGAGCTCGTGCCCGCTGTGCTCGGACAGGCTGCTGAAGATGTCGGGCCGGTCCTTCGCGTCGATGAATTCGCTCTCGTCTCGGTCGACCAGGGCATCGGGGCGCAGCGAGGTGATGCGGTGCCCCTTCTCCTCCTCCTCGCTCATAACGAGCTCGCCGAAGCTCCCGTCGCTGTACTTTATCTCAACGTCCAGACCCAGCCCGTGCAGCTCCTTTATCAAAACCCTGAAGCTCTCCGGGACGCCCGGCTTTATCAGGTTCTGCCCCTTCACTATGCGCTCGTAAGTCCGCAGACGTCCGTGGATGTCGTCGCTCTTCACAGTGAGCATCTCCTGAAGCATATGGGCGGCGCCGTAACCCTCGAGTGCCCACACCTCCATCTCGCCGAATCTCTGCCCGCCGAACTGCGTCTTGCCCCCCAGCGGCTGCTGCGTTATGAGGCTGTAGGGTCCTATCGAGCGGGCGTGTATCTTGTCGTCCACGAGGTGGATCAGCTTGAGCATGTACATTATCCCCACCGTGACCTTGCCGTCCATGGCGAGCCCGGTCCTGCCGTCGTAGAGCGTGATCTTGCAGTCGGCGGTCAGCTCCGGATACTTCGTCTCCCGGACTGTGTCCAGGTGGGACAGGATTTCCTTCTCGTTCGCCGCGAGGAAGACGGGGGTCGAGACGTGCCAGTCGTTGTGATGCGCTACGAAGCCGGTTATGGTCTCCAAAACCTGCCCCAGGTTCATCCTGGACGGGACGCCCAGCGGGTTCAGGACGACGTCGACCGGCGTGCCATCCGAGAGATAGGGCATATCCTCCTCGGGCAGAATCCGCGACACGACGCCCTTGTTGCCGTGGCGCCCGGCCATCTTGTCGCCCTCGGTGATCTTGCGGAACTGGGCCACGTAAACCTTTATGACCTCGTTTACCCCCGCGCTCATGTCCTCGCTGTTCTCGGCCCGGGTAAGGCGCTTGACCGTAACGACCTTGCCGCCCTCGCCGTGCGGAACCCTCAGGCTCGTATCCCGCACCTCGCGGGCCTTCTCGCCGAATATGGCCCGCAGCAGCTTCTCCTCGGGCGTCTGGTCGGATTCGCCCTTGGGCGTGACCTTGCCGACGAGTATGTCTCCAGCGTGGGCCTCTGCCCCGACGCGGATTATTCCGTCCTCGTCCAGGTTCTTCAAGGCATCCTCGCCCACGTTGGGGATGTCGCGGGTTATCTCCTCGGGGCCGAGTTTCGTCTCCCGCGCCTCGACCTCGTACTCCTCTATGTGGATGGACGTGTAGAAGTCCTCCTTCACGAGCCTCTGGCTGAGGAGTATCGCATCCTCGAAGTTATAGCCCTCCCACGAGACGAAGGCCACCAGCACGTTGCGTCCCAGAGCCAGCTCGCCGCCGTCGCAGGACTGGCCGTCCGCTATGATCTCTCCGGCCGTCACCCTGTCGCCGCTGTTTACGATCGGCTTCTGGTGGATTATAGTGCCCTGATTCGACCTGCGGAACTTTATCAGCTTGTACTGGTTCAGGCGATTGTCGTCGCTCGTGACCTCGATCCGGCTGGAATCCAGGTAGGTGACGACGCCGGAGTGCTCCGCCACGACGCATGAGCCGGAGTCCTTCGCGATCCTGTGCTCGATGCCAGTCCCGACGAGTGGGGCGTCAGCCTGCACCAGCGGTACCGCCTGCCTCTGCATGTTCGAGCCCATGAGTGCCCTGTTGGCGTCGTCGTGCTCCAGGAAGGGGATCAGAGCGGTCGACACAGACACTATCTGCTTTGGGGAGATATCCAGAAAGTCAACGTCGCCCGGGGATATCTCCATTATGCCGCTCCTGTAGCGGACGTGTATGGTGTTCCCGGTTATGCGCCCGGACTCGTCCATTGGGATGTCGGCCCTGCCCACGTAGAACTGATCCTCCTCGTCGGCCGAGAGGTATATGACCTCGTCGGTCACCGCCCCATCCGTGACGCGGCGTACGGGGCGCACGAGAAACCCGTACTCGTTTATCCGAGCGTAAGTCGCGAGAGATGTAACGAGCCCTATGTTCGGACCCTCAGGCGTCTCGATCGGGCAGACCCGCCCGTAGTGCGTGTAGTGGACGTCCCTCGCCTCGAAACCGGCCCTTTCGCGGGACAGCCCGCCGGGCCCGAGCGCGGACAGCCTTCTCCTGTGGGTGAGCTCGGCCAGAGGGTTCGTCTGATCCATGAACTGCGAGAGCTGGCCTGAGCCGAAGAATTCGCGCAGCACCGCGGAGACCGGGCGCACGTTTATCAGGTCCTTCGCCATCGAGGTGGCGAGGTCCGGTATCGTGGTCATCCTCTCCTTGGCGATCCTCTCCAGCCGCAGGAGCCCAATCCGGACCTGATTCTGAAGCAGCTCCCCCACCGCGCGCACGCGCCTGTTACCGAGGTGATCAATGTCATCCTCGCCCTCATAACCCTCGTCGTTTCTCAATTTGAGCAGCTCGACGGAGATTGCCACTATATCGTCGTTCGTGAGCAGGCGCTCCTCCGTCGGAAGCTCGACTCCCAGCCGTCTGTTGACCTTGTAGCGCCCGACGCGCCCGAGGCTGTACCTCCTGGTGTCGGTGAATATGCTGTGCACGTATTCGCGCGCGTTCTCCATGCGCGCTGGCTCGTTCGGACGCAGCCTCCTGAACAGCTCCATTATCGCGTCGTCGCTGTTCGTGACTCCGTCCTTCTCCATCGTGGCGGCTATGACGGGATCCACGTCCCACACCCATATCTTCGTCCTGCCCTGCTTCCACAGGGTTTCGAGGTGTTCCTTCGAGAGGCGCTCGTTCTTCTTGAGGAGGATAGCGCCGTCCTCGGCCACTATGGCCTCGGCCAGCAGCATGCCCTTCACGTCGTCCTCGGTGAGGTCCATCTCCTTCTCGACCGCGCCGAAGAGCTTGAGGACCTCCTCGTCGGAGTCCACTCCAAACGCCTTGAGCAGCATCGTAACAGGTATCTTCTTCCTGCTGTCCACCTTGACCGATATAGGCTCGATCTTGAGAGGCGGCTCGCCCTTGGGCAGGTCGAACTCCATCCACGCCCCGCGATCCGGTATCACCTTAGCGGAAAATACCTCCTGCCCCGGGGTGCGGTCGGCGCTGAAATAAACTCCGGCGGATCTCGCGAGCTGGTTCACCACGACGCGCTCGGTTCCGTTGATTATGAAGGTCCCCCGCGCGGTCATTATCGGAAAATCTCCGAGGTAAATCTCCTCCTCCTTGATCTCCCCCGTCTTGACGTTCCTGAGCCTGATCGTCGCCCGGATTGGACGGGACCATGTTAAATCCCTGCTGCGAGCCTCGTCGAGGCTGATCGTCTCGGGCTCCACCCTGTAACTGACGAACTCGAGAGAGAACGAACCATCGTAGCTCTCAATTGGAAATATCTCCAAAAAGAGCTCCTGCAATCCCTGTTTTCCCCGCATCATCGGGTCGATATCCTTTTGGAAGAACCAATCGTGAGAGTTTTTCTGAACTTCTACCAAATCCGGAAGAGGCAAGAGATCCTTTTCCGTGCCAAAAATCCTGCGTTCCTGCGCTTTCTCCGAAAGGGCTGTTGCCAGCATGGGGAGAACGACCTCCCTGGGTAATAATATTCTGCACAATGTGTGCAACAAAAAATGATACTAAATAATACGGCTGTTGTCAAATATTATTTCCGTGCCCAAATCTCCAACGCATCGAACAAAAAGTAACAAAAAACAATGCCGTGTGAAGATTGGTCTATTTTTAGCATTCGAGAGGTCTGCAGACGGGGAATTTTGTTGAAAAACTTCTATATCAGCCATTCACCGCAACGCGCAAACAGCGCAGAGATTTCACTTTGCGCGACAAGCGGATTATAAGATCACCGGCAAAATGTCTATTCGAGCTGCATCCAGAGGTTGTTCAACCTTGTCCACGTCATTTTGAACAAAATAGCCCGAAACGACCTGTACAGCGTTATTGTGGAGCTTCTCGCACGGCTGCCGACCGACGCTCGAAGGGCTCAGCCTCATCCCTTCACGCTCTTCCAGCAGCTCCGAATAATGGCAGAAATTGCTGTCGCTGTATTTCTCCTCGAACAGACGCAGCACCTCCGATCTGACTTCCTCCGTCAGGGCGTGCTTCGGCTTGCGGCCCCT
>JAISRP010000180.1 GCA_031273585.1 Synergistaceae bacterium | reverse complement strand
TGGCGGAAGAATTTCCTTCGATTAAAAATCTCCGGCACGTCGGCGCAAATACACTTTCAAGTCTGGCGTTATCTGCGCCGATACTATTTATAGTAATGGATTACAAATACAGATAATGGATTATTGAACATACTGAGGAGAACTATCATGATTTCTCCATCATCGTCTAACCTTCTTGTCTTCTCCCGATACGCTGCCGCAACTCCGAGGACGATTGAAAAACATTCCTCCGAAACGAAGGAAAACACGAACCGGCATACCGGCGTAATAATTGCTCCCTACTTGAAGAAAAACGGCGGATTTGGCGGCGACGATTCTGATTTCAGCGCGGACGCGGTAAAACAAATTTTGATTGCCGGAAAAGCGAGTCAGGCTGGTCAAAAGTCCGGCGACGACCTCCTGTCCGCCTGGGATGACTTCTTTGAAGCCCGCGACGCCAGATACCGAGAAACAAAAAATAACCTCTCAGCCGACATCGATGCCAAGGAGGGCGAGACAACAACCGCCGCGTCGCCCCAGGTTTATGCCCTCGCCGCGGCGCAAGGTTTAAATTGACCGAACAAAAGCGCAGCGAGGGCTTCATTTGTAAAGGGCAAAGTGCTATAATGAGTCTCGTTCAAAATATATTCGCTCGTCATGCGCCGCGCAGGAAGAGCAGGACACGGCCAGGCTGCGTTCGGGTTTCGGGCCGGCAGGGCCGGGGAATAATTATGTAGAGGTGATATCGTGTTCAAGAATTTGAGTCTGCGCACTAAGATATTCTCGCTGGTTTCGATCGCCGTCCTCGTGTCCTTCCTGATCCTCACACTGGTCGTCTCGAACAAGGCATTTGAAATGGCGAAGAAGGACGCATTCAGCCTGGCGCAGGAGACTGCCGACAAGTACAAGAACGAGATCAAGGCGGAGCTGCAGGGCGCAAGGATAACGTCGGAGACGCTCTCGTCCGTCTTCGAGGCGCTGAAGGACAACGACCTGACCGACAGGGACATGATGAACGACATCCTGAGAAACACCCTGGAGAAGAAGGAGTACATAACGGCGTTCTGCATCGCGTACGACGCCGACGCCCTGGACGGCAGGGACAGGGATTTCGCCGGGGTGGGGCCAGCGTACGACGAGACAGGGAGGTATGCTCCCTACTGGAACAAGCTCGGCGGCAACATAGCGGTCGAGCCACTGTACGACATCGACATAGCAGACTGGTACATCGTTCCGAAGGCCACGCTCCACGAATACATCACCGACCCTTATCCCTACGAAGTTCAGGGGCACGCCGTGATGCTGGCGAGCATGATATTTCCCATCATCCACAACGGAAAATTCATCGGGATCATCTCGTCCGACTTCGTCCTCGACAAGCTGCAGGAGATGATCTCAAAGGTGAACCCCCACGGGCAGGGAGGGGTCACCGAAATTTTCTCTAACGCGGGCGCAATCGTGGCGCACCCGGATAAGCCCTTTTTGGGGAAGGACTTGACGGAGGCTCTGGCATACGAGATGCTCACGACAGAGCGGTCCAGGATCAGCGAATCCATAAAGCTCGCGAAGGAGCACATAGCCCAAAACCCCATCGCCGACATGACCGACAAGGAGCAGATCGCCAGGTTCAACAATACCTCGCAATTCGTAAAAAATCTGGAGGAGTACGCCGGCAGCTTCGACGCCTCCAAACTGGACCTGTCCCTGATGACCCCGGAGCTGGCGGGCGCGATACTCAAGGCTGACCCTGACAGGTCGAGCCTTGCCGCGAGCGTGAAGGACGCCATCAGGAACGGCGAGACGTACATCTCCAGCAGCAGGAATTTTTACACCGTGTACATGCCGATCCAGTTCAGCGAGGTCACGACCCCCTGGTCCGTCGCGGTGAGCGTGCCAATGGCCACGATTTTAGACAAGGCCGGCGGCATCAGAAATTACGTCGTCATGGTGTCTGTGATCGCCGTGTGCATCATCTCGTTCATACTGTACATAATCGCCAGGAACGTAACGAGGCCGATACTCGTGCTCTCGAACACGGCCAAGATCTTCGGCGATGGGAATTTCGACGTGGAGGTGCCCCTGATCGAGGGCAACGACGAGATCGGCGCGCTGTCGAGGGCGTTCAGCTTCATGGCCGGGAAGATCAACAACCTCATCAAGGAGATGCAGAAGTACGCGAAGACCCTCGAGGAAAAAAATAATTATTTGAACAGGCTGAACGAGTTGAAGGACGAATTTCTGGCCAACACGTCCCACGAGCTCAGAACCCCGATCAACGGGATCATCGGCATAGTGGAGTCCATGATAGACGGGGCGACCGGCTCGCTCACCGAGGCGCAGAAGTATAACTTAGCGATCGTCTCCAACAGCGGCAAGAGGCTCTCCAACATGATCAACGACATACTGGACTTCACTAAACTGAAGAACAAGGAGATCGTCCTGCAGATCAAGCCGATCGACCTCAAGATGATCGTGGACACCGTTATAGTCCTCTCGAAGCCCCTCATCAAGGGCAAGGACCTCTCTCTCGTAAACGGGATCGACGACCCAACGCTCGTGGTCAGCGCTGACGAGAACAGGATCCAGCAGATACTGTACAACTTGATCGGAAACGCGATCAAGTTCACCGAAAAGGGCAGCGTCAGAGTATCGGCTGCGGTAGTGGACGGCATGGTCGCAGTCTCAGTGGAGGACACGGGCATCGGCATCCCGGAGGACAAGTTCGACCGGATATTCGAGTCGTTCGAGCAGGCCGACGGCTCCACAGCGCGGGAGTACGGCGGAACTGGGCTGGGCCTGTCGATAACGAAGAAGATCGTCGAACTGCACGGCGGAACGATCGACGTCAAGTCAAAGCCCGGCAGGGGGTCCAAATTTACGTTCACCGTGCCGGTGTCGGAAGTGAAGGGCAGTGACATGGCCGCAAGCGAGAGTTCGAGGTCCATTATAGACATGGAGGACTACGTCTCGGACGACGCGGCCGCCAGCCTCGAGATGGACGGACACGCCTCGGAGGGCGGATACAAAATACTCGTCGTCGACGACGAGCCAGTCAACATTCAGGTCCTGACAAACCTCCTGTCGATGAGGCATTATTCAGTGTTCAAGGCGTACAACGGCCTTGACGCCCTGGATATGATCGAGAACGGGGGGGAGTTCGACATCGTCCTCTTGGACGTGATGATGCCCAAGATGTCCGGATACGAGGTCTGCCGGCGTCTCAGGGAGAAGCACTCGCTCTTTGACCTGCCCATAGTGATGTTGACGGCAAAAAATCAGATTCAGGACATCGTGCTGGGCTTCCAGTCCGGCGCGAACGACTACGTCCAGAAGCCGTTCGACAAGGAGGAGCTGCTGGCCCGCGTGAGGACGCTCCTCGAGCTGAAGAGCGCCATGACTGCTGCTATGGCGGCGAACAAGGCCAAGAGCCTCTTCCTGGCAAATATCAGCCACGAGATCCGCACGCCCCTAAACGCCGTCATCGGCCTGTCCAACCTCCTGCTCAAGACCCCGATGGACGACACCCAGAGGAATTACACCGAGAAGATGCGCCGGGCCTCGTCAACTCTGCTCGGCATCATCAACGACATCCTCGACTTCTCGAAGGCCAACGCCGGCGACATGAAGCTCGAGCGCATCCCCTTCGACATAGCCCGGACGTTTGGCGACCTCGAGATATTCTTCAGGGAGCAGAACTCAGCCTCGAACATAGAGCTCCGACTCGATCTGGACAGCTCGCTTCCCGCAACTGTCCTGGGTGACCCGCTGCGGCTCCAGCAGATCTTCATAAACCTCGTCGACAACGCCTACAAGTTCACGGAACATGGCTCCATAACGGTACGCGCGACCGTGTCCGGGCAGGGCCGAAACGACGTGACCATCGACTTCGCCGTCGAGGACACCGGCATCGGCATGAGCCGGAAGCAGATGGACGAGATATTCTCCGCCTTTAACCAGGCGGACAACTCCTCCACCCGCAAATACGGCGGAACCGGCATCGGGCTCTCCATAACGCAGCAGATGGTGAACCTGATGGGAGGGAATCTCTCCGTCACGAGCGAGGAGGGGCATGGCACGACGTTCAGCTTCTCCTGCGTCTTTCCGACGACCGCAGGCGCCCTGCCGCCCGAGGAGAAACCCGCGGACGCGGAGGACGAAAACGCCGTGCTGCGCGGCATGCGCGTCCTGCTGGTGGAGGACAATGAGATCAACGCCCTCATTGCGACGGAGCTGCTTGACGCCGTCGGCGTCGAGGTCACCGCCGCGGAAAACGGCGAGGAAGCCCTCGACCGCCTCTCCGAGGCCGCCCGGACCTACGGCATCCCGCCCTTCGACCTAGTCCTGATGGACCTGCAGATGCCAGTCATGGACGGTTACGAGGCCACTAGGATCATAAAAGAAATGCCCGAATACCACGACATGCCGATCTACGCCCTCACGGCCCACGCTTTCCCGGAGGAGCGCCAGCGCTGCTTCGACCTGGGGATGAAGGAACACCTGACGAAGCCGATCGACGTTGAAAAGTTCTACAAAGCCCTGCGAGCGGCCGCAACCACCAAAGCGCCCCGCGCCGCGTACTCCGGCAGGTATGAGAGGGATATATAGGACCGTGGGCGCCGCCCACACCCGCCAGGAGGCACTGCCTCCTGGCAGGGTTTGGGGCGGAGCCCCAAGGTCCTGTCCCGACTTCGGCGGATTTCACCAAAGAATACAGCAATACCAAGGGTTCACGAGACAGGCGGGGCACTACTTCCGCTCTTTTGAGAAGATCGCCGATGGGGATTGTG
>JAISRP010000177.1 GCA_031273585.1 Synergistaceae bacterium | reverse complement strand
TGATATTCGAGTCCGGCGTCGGGGAGAACCCGATAACGATAATAATAAGCTCGTTCGGCTTCAAAAACGGCATACCCCTCGACTGCGACTACCTGTTCGACGTGAGGTTCCTGCCCAACCCGAATTACGTTCCTGAGCTCAGGCGATTTTCGGGCGCGGACGTTCAGATACGTGAGTTCATGGACCGCATTCCGGAGAAGGGCCGCTTCGTCGACCGTGCGGAGTCGCTGCTCGAATTTGTGCTGAATCAGTACGGCAGCGCCGGCAAGAGGCAGATGCACGCGGCCGTGGGCTGCACGGGCGGGAGGCACCGCTCCGTGGCGGTGGCTGAGGAGCTGGCAAGCCGTCTTGCGCTCAGGGGTTACAGCGTCTCGACCTGCCACCGGGACATAGACAGGGAGGCGCTCTGATGCCAAACCCCATAGTCATGATCGCCCTTGGATTTCTCATAGGCTGCGTGGCTAGCGCCCTCATACCCATCATGAAGTTCGACAGGCGGAAGTCCACTGGCAGGACCGATCACAGGCGGCGGGATATAATGGAGAGCGTCGTCGAACAGAGGCTCCTGCAGGGGCCGCGCTTCGTGTGCGTCGGGGGAGGGACCGGCCTCTCGACGCTGCTGTCGGGACTGAAGAGCTTCACGAGGAACATCACGGCGGTCGTCGCCGTGACGGACGAGGGGGGGAGCTCGGGCAGGCTGCGCCAGGAGTGGGGGGTGCTGCCGCCCGGCGATGTCCGAAACTGCATAGTTGCGCTCGCCGAGAACGACAACTCGCTGAACCAGCTTTTGAACTTCCGCTTCGACCGGGGGGAGCTCAACGGGCACAGCCTCGGAAACCTCATACTGCTTGCCGCGTGCGAGCTCGCCGGGGACTTCAACAAGGCGGTGGAGGCGCTGAACAGGATGCTGGCGATCCGGGGGAGGGTGCTGCCCGTCACGACGGAGACCGTTGTCCTGCACGGCGAGACAGTGGACAACGAATTTGTGAAGGGCGAGCTCGAGATATCCGAGAACGGGAGCAGGATGAAGCGGATGTGGCTCGAACCCGCCTCGGCCAAGCCGCTCCCCGACGTGATAGAGGCGATTCCGTCAGCCGCCCTGATAGTGCTCGGGCCGGGCAGCCTGTTTACCAGCATCCTCCCTAACCTCCTGATCGAGGAGGTCAGGGACGCGATCCGGGATTCCGGGGTGCCCAAGGCATACGTCGCCAACCTCATGACTCAGAGGGGCGAGACGGAGAGGATGAACATCACGGCCCACCTCGACTGGATCGCGAGCGTGCTCGGGGCCATGCCGGACTACATAGTCGTGAACCAGACGCCCATCCCCGCCGACTACCTGGCGCTGTACCGGGAGCGCGGCGCGGAGCCTCTGTACCTGTCGCGGGAGGAGGAGAGGTACCTGGAACGCAATAAATGTACCATCGTGTACGCGGATCTCGTGAACATAAAGGACGGCAAGTACCTGAGGCATCACTCCCAGAATCTGGCCGAGATACTCATGAGCATAGCCAGGGAGGGGCGAGACTAGGCGCGCATGGCAGTCATGAAGGGCATAAGGACGACCATGCGGGACGAACTGGCCGGGCTGCCGATCATCAACGCGGCCCCGGAGCTGCTGGGTTTTCTGGACGCCGCACATAGCCTCGCGACCGGGGACAGCGTGGTCTTCACGTGCCCCAGGCTCGTTCTGGCGCGGAGAATCCTGAAGCTGTGGCGAGCATGGAGGGGCTTGAACGATGCCTCGTTTAATGCGACAATTGACGGCGATGGGGCGGAGGGAATCCTGAGGCTCGACAGAAAACGAGGAAGGGCCGCCGTAGAGATCCCCCTGCCGGTTTACGAGGAGCTCGTCACGGCCTGGGACTCCCCGGCGTATGACGACATGTGGCTCTGGCTTCGGGGAGCGTGGGCGCTCCGGTGTTCGGTTTACGCGCCGAGGAACGGTTACTACGTCGCCATCCGCGTCGGGGAGGACGATAAACTGGGCCGCCGGCTCTTGAAAACCCTCAGAACCGCTGGTATTGTACCTCGTACGAGGAGGAGGGGGAGCGGCGCGGAGTTCATGCTGAGGAGCGAGGAGCAGATAGCGACCTGCCTCTCCCGGATGGGTTGCGTGAGGACGTGCCTGGCCCTGGAGGAGATCGCCATAGTGCGCTCCCTCAAGAGCAGGGCGAACAAGCTCGTGAACTGCGACTCGGCCAACATAGACAAGAGCCTCTCCGCCGCGAGGGAGCAGCTCGAGCTCGTCCGAAAAATAGAGTCGGAGGGGCTGTGGGACGTTCTGCCGCCGGCGATGGCCGAGATGGCGAGGGCTCGCGGGGAAAACCCGAGCGTCTCGCTGAGGGAGCTGGGGCAGATGCTCTCCAAGCCCGTCAGCAAGAGCACGGTCGAATACAGATGGAGAAGACTGGGGACGATAATAAATGATAAATCATGAGGGGGATGGTTCCAATGTACTTGGGAAAGGCGGACGTCAACACATATGACAAGGGAGTGGAGCGCGAGTTCCTCGTCTCGAACGGCTCCGGAAGTTACGGATTCTCCTCCGTTGCCGGGGCCAACACGAGGAGCGAACACGGACTTCTCGTGGTTCGCAGGAAGGACTCCGAGACTCACACGGTCCTGGTGAGCAAGATCGAGGAGACGGTCTACTCCCACAACAAGAAGTACCAGCTCTCGACCAACCGATACCGGGACCTGGTTTACCCGGACGGATACAGATATATACAGGAGTATCAGGGAACGCCATTTCCCACCCTTCTATTCGTAGTGCACAGCATCTTCCTCAGAAAATCCATCTTCATGCCTCAGAATGCTACCTGCACGGTGATCAAATACGAGCTCGCGGCCTCGCCGGAGCCGATAAAGATCGACATCCGTCCCCTATTCGCCCACAGGGCGGCGGGCGTTATCCCCATCCCTGAGGATGCGCCTGGCTTCGAGTCTCATGCCTCGTCAGGCGATACCGTAGTGGTGAAGGGGCGCGGATGCTCGAGCTGCGTGTCGTTCGCCGGCGGGGATGCCGCGTGGTCGGCCAAGCCCCTCTGGTTCGAGAATATAATATACGAGAAGAACGACCTGTACGACAAACCGCAGGCGGACCGCCTCTGGTCGCCGGGGCTCGGGTCGTTTACCATGAATCAGGGCGACACGATCTACGTCATCCTCTCCGAGTCCCCGATGTCCTGCTCCGTGGACGACTTAAGGGAGATGGAGTGGGAGAAGTCTCAGATGCTGGGCTCGCTGGCGCGGAAGGTGTCGGCCGACAATCAGCACAGCGTCATACAGGATCTCGTGCAGTCGTCGTATCACCTGGTGGCTGGCAACGAGGCCCCGGCGCCGGCCGTGTTCTCCGGGTTCCCATCGGTTGAGCAGCGGGCCCGCGACACATTCATAGCCCTGCCGGGGCTCACCCTCGCCACCGGCCGGGTCGAGGCGGCCCTCGGGATCCTCGAGACCTGGCTCGAGAAGGCCCGCAGCGCCGGAGGCGTGATGCCCTCCGTCATAAACCACAGGGGGGAGGCCGAGACCGGCGACGCGGATGCAGGGCTGTGGTTCATCTACGCCGCCCAAAAGTACGCCTCCCACGTCCGCGACGACTTCACGAAGCGCCGCCTGAATGACCTCGCCTCGGTGCTCGAACGGTACATCGACGGGGAGGGCTCTCCGGGCGCAAGGATGGACGGGGACACGAAGCTGCTCAGGTTCGAGGAGGGACGTGGGGCCCGCCACTGGATGTCCGGCGAGGCCGCGGGCGAGCAGCTCGTGGCCCGCAGGGGTTACCTCGTCGAGATAAACGCGCTATGGTACAACTCGCTTCGCTTCATGTACCACGTTACGAAGTCCCTGGGGGACGCCGCCAAGTCCGAGAGGTACGCAACGCTCGCAGCGGCGGTGAGCGAGTCCTTCCGCAGCACGTTCTGGAACGGGCCCAAGAAGTACCTGTACGACTGGGTCGACCCGGTCACGGGCGAGAGCGACGACGTGATCCGTCCCAACGCGATATTCGCGGTCTCCCTGCCCCACACCGCGCTCCCCGAGGAGCAGGGGAGGGATGTCTTCACCACCTGCTGGAACGAGCTGTACACGACCTACGGCCTCCGGACGCTCGACCCGCACCACGAAAAATTCAAGGGCAGGGCCGAGGGACGCCGCGACCAGAGGCTCAAGGCGCGGCTCCGCGGGATGGCCTGGCCCTGGCTGCTGGGACACTTCATCACCGCGTTCATGCGCTTCAACCCAGGCTCCTACGAGATGGGCTGGTCCTTCATCCGCCCCTTCTCGTCGCACCTGCGCAGGGGATGCCTAGGAGGCGTGGCCGAGTACTTCGACGGCACTATGCCCTAC
>JAISRP010000167.1 GCA_031273585.1 Synergistaceae bacterium | reverse complement strand
TTGCCTGAGAGCAGCACGCCGTTGCCGCTGGTGAGCGGAGCTATCGTGAGGCCGGGGACCCCTATCCTGAGGGGCTCGACCACGTACATCGCGTTGACGTAATCCAAGGGGACGATCTGAACGACGAGCTGCTCGCTGGGGGTCACGCTCTGAGGCCCCTTTATGACCTCGTTGGTGGACGACGGACCGCTGTTTATCGGGCCGATCTTCGAGTAGCTGCCCATCCCCTGGAGGGAGAGGCCGTTCATCTCCAGTATGGACAGCATCACCTGGCGCGCCTCCTGAATGGTCACGGCCTTCGGCGACACCACCGACACTGTCCCTCTGACGCCAGGGTTGACGACGATGTTCTCGCCAAGCAACTCGGACATGAAGCGCACGAAGAGTATTATCTCGAGATCCTTGAAGTTGAACTGGACCCTCCCTGTGGACCGCATCGCCTTTGCCGCCTTGATGAGATTCTGTTCGTCGTTGGGGTTCTCCTCAGCCGTCGCCGCGGGGTCTGCCGCCCAGAGAACCGTGGCAAACGATGCGACGAAGAGAAAGGGAAGTATGAACACGGCGATCTTTTTCAGATTCATAAGGTCCACTCCTTTTGCCGGCGGCAGCCGGCATTATATAAAATGAAATCCAATTTATCGCCGGAGGATGAAAAAAATTCAACCCGCCAGCGAATTGTCAAACGGCAAAATGCCGCTTGGGCAGATCAATCAGCGTTTCTTCGATAAAGCCATCCATGGAATGGCGCATTCAGCGCAAGAGGCCTGAATGATAAATATTAAAATCCTGACAGCCCCCGCATCCCCCCAAACGGCAAAAATCGTCCGGGCGATTATATCAGCGTTTCCCCACACAATACGTATTTATTATCACAAATCGGAGCTCGGATTCAGCCCCTCGATGTCCCGTCAATTTCCGGCCACGTCGAGCGAGAGCGCCCCGTCGTCCGAGAGGGCGGCCGCCGCTTCCTCGGAGTAGGGCAGGAAGAGGGTCAGGGACTTGCCGTTCTTTGTCACCTCCAGCTCCCTCCACCTCTGAACGTCGTTCGCGAGCGCGTTCAGATCGACGGGAACCTGCTCCTGTCCGCTCAGCATGAGGCCCCTCATCGCGGAGAGCTGCTCCATCCACATGGAGTCCTCCATCTCCTCGACGTTCCACTCAACGTCCCCGCTCGTGCCGAACCTGTTGAGGGGGTCGAGGGCGATCTCCGTCTTGAGCCTGTAGGCCTCGTCTATCAATGCCTCCCTCTCCCGGACCTGCGACAGCCCGCGCTCCGAGAGGGCGGCCAGCTTCAGAGACGCTGTGACCACCAGGGAGAGTATCACGAGCGAGACCAGCACCTCGATCATTGTAAATCCCTTCATCTCACCACGTAACTCAGCCTTCCCTCCTCCTGTCCCCTCAAGACCGAGGCGTCGAACCTCGAGCTGGACATCATGGAGTTTATGACGTTGACCAGGTCCGTCGCGCCCTTTATCGGGATGTCGTTGATGCCGGTCAGGACATCACCCCTCTTGACGCCGAGCTGGGCCAGTATGCTGTCGGGGCGTATGGACCTCACCGTCATGCCGCCGGATTCATTGGGCACGAGCCGTATTTTTCTCAGCTCGTCCATCGGGTTCATCAGCATCTCGTTTAAGAGCTCCCTCGCGACTGTCCCCTCGGATCCGTTGAACTCGGCCGCGACCATGGCGCCGGCCTGGGATTCCGCGGTGGCCGGGGGCGCCTCCGCCACAGGGGGCGGCGGTGGGGGTGCTGCCGCGCTGCGGTTGTCGAAGAACGTCAGGTAGAGCGGGTATGTCTCCCCCTCCCTCGAGAAGGAGACCTCGCCAGGGTCTATGTCATCCAGGACGTACCCCTTGAACTCCTGTTCGCGGAGGACGAGGGACGTGGCGTTGTCCACGTTCACCCACGCGCCGATGTCTGGGAGCGTGCCCACCAGGCTGAACTGATCGATGGAGCGCGCCGCCTCCTCCGCGGGCGCGTCCTCTGATACGGGCGGAGCGCCCTCGACCGCGTTGAACGCGGCGAACCTGATCTCGGTGGGTTTCGGCAGGAGCCTCGCGCCGTTCTGGGCGAACATGCTGGGCGACCTCCCGCTCACGATCGAGGCGAGCTCCTCCTGCACCCTGACGGTCCTGACCGTCAGTATGCCGCCGAGGAGCATACAGAGGATCACCGCCGACAGGGCGCCGGCCAGGACGGAGAAAATATATCCCGACCCCAGCAGGCCAGAGGCGGAGGACATCAGGAACCCGCCATCCCCGTCCCGGCGGGGGCGGCCTCCCGCGCTTTTCTTGAAAATTCCGCCGGGCCTCCGGCTACCTGTCGGGAGTCGCATTCTGCTTTATCCTCCATTCTCCGGGGCCGCCGGGTTCGACATAAGGGCTGAGAAAGGGGCTGGACAACATGCCGTCGAGGTTCTTCGGAACCCTGAGCAGGATGGTGCTCCCCACGATGCCCCCCGACGAGAGGTTGTAAACGATGCCGCCGGTCGCCCCGACGTCTCCCTTGACCTGCACGTCGGACGCGATCAGCAGGTTGCCGGACGCGGTCAGCCTGGCGGCCCCCCCGTCCACGTTCAGGCTGTCGCCAGTCATGAGGTCGAACTCAGAATCGCCGAACTGGACCTGACAGCTCCCTCCAAACGCCAGAAGGCTCGACAGGGGTAAGATCCTGATCATGACGTTCGACATCGAGGCGCGCACGAGGGGGTTTTCCGCCTCGAGGCTGTTCACCCTGTAGATCGGCGTCAGGTATCCGCTCTTCTCGATATCCTGGTGAGTTATGAATACGCCCCTCCGCGCCGCCTGAAGGCGAATCACGTCCATGACATATATCCCAGCCTCAGTCCACGGGGCGAGGGACCAGGCGGTTACGGCAAACGACGCGGCGAAGAGGACTACCATCGCCATGATCCTGAGAACTCGCTTCATGTCAGCTCCTCTCCATCTGGAGGGTGACCCCCAGGAGACGCTCGCCGCCGCTCGGAAGCGCTCTTATCTCGGCTGTTCTCACCCTGAGCCCCCGGCTCTCCATCGTCGACAAAAACTCCCTCAGCTCGCTGCCGTAGAGTCGGTCGAACTGAACGGACACGCCGGACGAGTCCGAGCGGAGGTTCTGCATCCTCTCCCTTATGCCGAGCGTCTGCACGATTCCTGTTATGACGGACATCGGGTCCTCCTCAGCCGGGCGCGGCACGTCGGCCTCCCTGCCGGGGTGCGCCCTGTAGACCGACGCCGCGTTGATGATCCTGTCGCCGGACGCCAGGTTCTCCCGGAGCCTCGAGTTGACGTCCGCCGTCTGGAACAGCAGAACGGCCGAGCCGGCCCAGGCGACAGCGGCCAGGGCCGCCAGCCTGAACAGCCTGCGCGCCTCCGGCATCTCCCTTATCTCGCTGAAATTTATCATCACTGGCTACCTCTCGATATGTTCAAATTAAAGCGCAGCTCGCCTCCCGGGATCGTCTGGACGTTGTCGGTCCGCGCCGACAACCCCTCCTCCTCTATCCTCTGCCTCAGCGTCTGAATGGCCTCGTTGTTCTTTGCCGTTCCCATTATATCAGTGTTGTCGGCCCCGTACCGCAGCGTCTCTATGTAGACGTCGGAGGAGACGCCCATCTTGTCCCACACGGACGACACGCTGCGCAGCGTGTCGTACAGCGACGTCTCCGAGGGTCCCCCGCTGAGGGACCGCAGCTTTTCCGTGATCGACCGCAGCGGCTGTGACGACCGCTCGCCGAACGACGCCTCGTATATGGTCTCCATCTTGGCTTGAGCGGCGGCGTCGAGGGACAGGTTGAAGGCGTACACTCCGCCTGAGAGGAGCAGAGCCGCCACGCCGAGCCCCGCAATGAGCCTAGATGCGCCCAACAGCGCGCCAACCGCCCGCTCCCGCTTCTCGAGGAGGTTAGCGCCCCGCTTCGACAGGTCGAGCTGTTCGTACGCCGGGCAGCCCGCCAGGGTCCTCGTGCCGTAAGCCTGTATATCGGAGTCCGTGATGTCCGAGCGCCTCACCGGAAACACGTTCTCGACGCTCTTGCCCAGTCCGGAGATATACTCGACCGCTAGCCTCTCCTCCTCCTCCTCGGAGCTGTCCTCCGCCAGGACTGTCTTGTAGAGCTTCGGCGACCAATCCTCCAGCCAGACCGTCGTTATGGCGTCGTCGTCAGTCCAGACGATGAGCCCGCTGCCGCCGATCTCGCCCGCGAAGACCAGGGCATCCGGCCACGCCTGCCACGTATCGCCGCCCCCGATGCAGGACTCCAGCCCCTCTATCTCGTCGCGGAAGAGCAGAAAGACGCAGCCCGACGACGACCGCCTCTCGCTGTTCACGAGGAACGGGACGATTGACACCCGCTCCGACGCCTCCCCCAGAAGGGGCCTGAATCGAATCCCCAGCGCCTCCCTGACCCTGGAGATGCCCGAGAAGGGGAACGAAAATTCCTGGACCGAGACGCTCCTGAAGGGATAAAGGAGTATCGGCCCCCCCGCGTACGCGGAATTTGCCAGGGGAGCGCCGTCGAAAAGTTTGAACTTGTGCAATCCGGCAGAAGTTTTCATCTCACGCTACTCTCTCCAGTTGATTATTTGACATGTGTTGCCCGACCGTTTCAACACGATATTGAAATTTCGCTCCTCGTCCCCGTGCTCCACCTTCATGTCCACTGAAAAATAGCTGCTCCTGTACCCTATTATGTTCTCGAGCTTTGCCGTCGCCGAGAGCGGAAACCCTGGGACCTTGATCAGGTCCTTCATGCTCGTTATGCTGGCGTCCTGCCTGAACATCAGTATGGAGCTCACGACGCCCTGGTTGATCTGGGCATCGAGGACGGAGAGGACGTTCGCCGGCGCGAAGTTTATGTTTATCTTGTCCTCGCAGTACACTGAGAAGAACGTGTCTATAGCGTCCGCGCTCGCCACCTCCCCGTAGAGCATCCGGGGCGTTATCTCCGGCAGATAGAGGAGCTCGCTCATGTGGCAGATGCCGCGGTTCAGGAAATAATCGTCCTCCCGGCCCCCGGGCCTGGCCTCGGTGTTCCTGTCCAGAAAGTCGAGCAGCGTCACGGCGGTCTGCACCTCCCCCAGCCGCGCCCATATCTCCTGCCACGGGTATTCGTACTCGCTCTTGATCGTCACCCCATCCGGCAGAAAGATCCCGTTGATCGGAAGGAGCCGGTCGAGCGGGGTGATCTTTATGAAGACGTCCCATTCGTTGAACGAGAGCATGAGCGGGATTTTATCCGAGTAAAGCAGCTCGAAAGCGGAGTCGAACTCGTTGCCGTCCCCCGCGATCCACCCAGCCACGGTAAGACACGACACCTCGACGAGGCTCCTGGAGACCATCGCGAACTCCTCGCCCGACACCCTCCTCATCTGCAGCCTCGCGAACCAGGCCAGGGATGCCGCGGCCGAGAGGATCAGAGTCGACATGAAGAGGACCGTTATGAGGATAAACCCCCTAGAGCTGCGGCAGGGAACGCTCATACGTAATGTCCTTGCTGCCGTAATCGAATGTCACCCTGAACGCCCCGGGCAGTTGGCCGGAATAATCATCCTCCCAGTCCGATCCCTGCAGCGCCTGGAACGTCACGCCCACGACGCCCGGCAGTATCATCCGCGCCTCCTCGGGCCTCAGGTCATCCTTCAATATTACATCAGGCTGCTTGTCGCCCGACAGAACCCACCGGTACAGCCCGGCGTCTATCTGAGAGCTCAATACTGTCCTCTCCGGGACGCCGTAGACGACGCTGCCCATCGGCGCCATCCCGAGCGCAGGCGTACTCGTCCACAGCATCAGGTAATCCGCGTCCCCCTCCAACTTGTCGTCGCGCATTATCCGAAACGGAGCTGAAGCGTTGATCCGAACCAGCCCCCGCATATCCGTCATCATCCTGTCGACGGCGGACCTCTCCCTGTTATCGGCGGAGAAGGAGTCCCTCGCGTTCTCCAGCGCCCTCACCGTATACATCAGGGGGATTATGCCAGTGACCGTTATTATACCAGCAATCGCAACGACAACCAGCACTTCCGCCAAAGTGAAGGCCTTTTTTCGGAAGGATAGTAAGTTCCGCATCTGTGTTCCTCCTAAAAAGGGGCAGGTCACTCCTGGGGACTCGAGGAGGGTTCGGCGGATGCCGGCCTGAGCTCCCTCATATATGACCCCAACGTGAGGGCAAGCCCCTCATATCCGTAGTCGCGGGCATCCCTGAAGAGCTGGAACAGCAGTTTGGAGTTGGGCCTCCGGAGAAAAGCGGAATAAAGCTGCTGAAACCCCTCCTCCAGAAATTTTTCGTCGTCCTGCTGCTTCCCGGCCGCCACATACAGCTCGCCCAGCTGCTCCCTCGCGTCGTCCCTGGACATCAGATAACCGGCGGCCCTCTGAAGGAGCTGCTGCTTGACGTAAAAGTTGCCGGGCTGAGCGATCGCCCTGTATATGAGCTTGTCCCCCATCATGCCGCCGCCCAGGAAGACCAGGCCAAAGACCGAGACGGCTGTGATCATCCCTCCAAAGCACCTGTAGATAAAATCGCTGTCGATTACAGGACGGGCCAGCTTGTCCGACAGGAGGGACCTGTTTGCCAGGGCGAACGCCAGGGACATCCAGACCGAATTTTCGATCCTGTGAAACGGCCTGCTGAAGAGGGCGTCGAACCACAGGAGAAACGTCATGGAGATCCCCCACAGCGCCTCCGGCGGGAGCCTGACCCCGCCCAGGAGCGACCGCACGAAGCGATAGAGCCACCACAGGGCGAGGGCCGCTAAGATGACTGAGCCTATCAGGCCGGTCTCGCAGGCCCACTGAATATATTCGCTGTGAGCCCAGTACGTGAACTGCCACTCATAGCCCTCCCTGTCGTAGAGGTACGGGTATTTCCCATACATATTCCTCTGGCCGTCCAGGAAGTGCCACTTGTACTGCCCGAGCCCCACTCCCGTGACCGGCTCCTTCAGGAAGACCTCGAGGCTCGTCCTCCATATGCTGATCCTCCCGCCCAGGGACGTCGGGTTCATAATCATGTCCATGAACTTGCTGACGAGGGCGTTGCCGCGCCCGGTGCCTATGGCCATGCTGGCTCCGAGGAACACGCCGAGCAGGATCACGACCACAAGGAAAAGCCTCAGCGCCCGCAGGAGCGACGTCCTCTCGCCGTTTCTCCAGAGCCCGAGGACTAAAATCACAAACGCCACCAGAAGCGAGGCGATCGCCCCTCTCGTCGTCGAGCTCCACAGCCCCCAAGCGTTCACGCTCATCAGGGCGAAGTTCGCAATAACAACGGGCCACCTGTGCATGCTGATTCCATTCATAGCCTCGCCCTTAAGCAGGCGTCCGCATAAGGCTTTGCTCCATCTGAAGAGACCGGCCT
This sequence comes from Synergistaceae bacterium, assembly GCA_031273585.1. GTDB lineage: Bacteria > Synergistota > Synergistia > Synergistales > Synergistaceae > JAIRWR01. Next base: position 1,646 of record JAISRP010000167.1, on the reverse strand, counting down.
CTCGCTGTGCCTCCCCGACGTAAAACAGGTGCAGGAAGAGCGCGTTCAGCACTGACATGGCAGTCCAGAGACCGAACATCTCCTGCTGGGCCGTATTGCCTATGTAGTTATCCGGAACGTCAAGTATGAAAGGGATGCCGCTGTTCAAATGCCGGATGAGCAGCTCCGCGAAAAAGACGTTTATAGCCGCGTTCACGCTGCCGCCCCAAAGTATCGCCCTGTGAAGGCGGCTGCTCGAGCACAGGTTGTAGGCCAGGATGTAAACTGCGAAGAGACACGCGAAGTAAAACCACTCCTTGGCGTAGGTGGAGATGGACGATAGCTTGACGAAGAGAGGTTGGAGCGTCACGAGGAGCAGGAGTATGGCCCAGACCGCCCCGAAGACGTCGAGCGTGAAGCCTGTCTGCCTTGCGCCGCGCGTCAGGATCCGCACCCCCATGACGGCCGAGAGGACCGCCACGGGCGCCATCGTGACAGCCCACTTCATAAGGTGAAGCGTGTCGAACCAGTATTTGCCTGAGAATACAAGGTTGGGCAGGGAGAACGATATAATAAACACGAGGCACAGGAGCCATCTTGGCGCTAACGGCAAGTCATCCGGGCCGATCCTTCCGGCGCCCTTGAACCTGACATGTTTCACGGTGCCCTGTTTTACATACTTCATTAGAGAGAACCCTTGGCGGGGGAGCCGCTCTCGCTCAAATCGACCGATATCTCGACTACGAGCGAATCCTGATCCATCTGCTTCACCTTCCACTGCGCCGCAATCCCCCTGCTTCTGTGACGGTTTATGAGCGTTGCGACGTCGCCTAGGAGCTCGCTCGCCGGTCCGTCGTCCGACTTCTTCGATTCCCTCCTGCCGGGAGGCCCGGACTGAGATTTGGCATTCCAGTTCTCGGCCAGGGATTCGAGATCGCGCGCGCTGAGATCCTCGTCTATTGCCCTTTGTGCGAGCTCCCTCTGCTCCTCCATCGACAGGTTGAGGAGGGATCTGGCCTGCCGTTCGCCCAGCTTTCCCGATATGACCAGGTCCTGCACCGACTGATCCAGGCGGAGTAACCGAAGCTTATTGGCTATCGATGCCTGCGAGCGCCCCATCCTCCTCGACAGCTCCGTCTGACTCCATGCCGTCTTGGAGATTATGTCCTGAAGGCAGATGGCCTCCTCGATGGCGGACAGGTTCTTCCTCTGAATGTTCTCGACGAGGGCTATTATCTGCTGCGTCAGAGGCTCGGCCTCGAGCAGAACAGCCGGTATGGTGGCGAGCCCAGCCCTCTCCGCCGCGCGGAGGCGGCGTTCCCCTGCGACGAGCTCATAGGAGTCCCCAGCCTTCCTGACGATGATTGGCTGCAGAACGCCGAGTTCCTTGATGGACTCGGAGAGCTCTATTATCTCGTTCTCCCCCATCACCTTCCTGGGCTGGAAGGGGTTGGGCTTTATCATAGACGGTGGCAGCCTCAGCAGACGCTCGCCCTCCGCCTCCTGCGCCACCGCCGGAGCATCCGGCAAAGACCCCTCGGGAGACGCCCCTCCGTCAGCTATATGCAAAGCGACAGGCTCCTCCTCCGGCGCATTTTCCTCGGCCTCATCCGACTCAGCCAGGCCCGGCGCGTCCGACGCCCCCTCAGTCGCAGGGATCGTCTCCG
>JAISRP010000087.1 GCA_031273585.1 Synergistaceae bacterium | reverse complement strand
TCCGAGAGGGGGCTTTTTTTGGATTTTTGCGCTGATGTGTTACCCTCCTCGCGGAGGGAGGGGGTCGCTGGCGGCGGTGGGAGTCTTCATTGACAATTGCGGGATTGTCCCTATAATGGCATGTTAGTATAGCGATTCGATATGATTAGTAGGTGTTAATACAGGGGGTGAGTCCTATGTCAAGCAGAAAGATTGCCGGTAAGGGGTTGAACGAGGAGTTGATCCGGGAGGAGTACGGCTTTCTCGGGGACGCGATTTTCCTCGACGTCTCATTTGTCGTGATGCCGCCGCGAAGGGTTCAGGAGGCGTACGGGGCTTTCATGGGCGGCTACGTCGAAAATTTCGGGCGCGACATCATAGCCCGGTCCTGGAGGATAATAGACGAGGCCAGGCCAAAAATAGCCAGGCTGCTGAACGCGCGAAATCCCGGCGAGATCGCGTTCGTCAAAAACACCTGCGAGGGAATTTCAATCCTCGCCGGCGGCTATCCGTTCCGCGAGGGGGACGAAATCCTAATCGCGGACCAGGAGCATCAGTCGAACCTGTACCCCTGGATCAACCAGCGCGGCAGAGGGGTTGTCCTGAACGTCGTAAAGAGCTCTGAGGACGGCTCGATACGAATTGAGGATATGATTTCCGCAATGAACGACCGGACCAGGGTTTTGGCCGTGTCATCGGCCCAATTCAGCACCGGATTTGCCGTAGACCTGCGGCGGCTGGGGGAGGAATGCCGCAGGAGGGGCATCGTATTTTCAGTCGATGGCATTCAGACGTTGGGAAGGATCGAAATTGACGTTCGCGAGATGAACATCGACTACCTGGCAGCCGGAGGAAACAAGGGTTTACTGGGCACTCTGGGCGCGGGAACGGTATATTGCAGCGACAGGATCGCGGGGAAAATAACTCCGCCCTACGCAGCGCATCAGAGCGTAGAAAACCACGTGACGCCGCCCGCTTTAACGACGGACTTCGAGAGGCTGAACTGGCATCCGAACGCGAGGCGTCTCGAGTCGGGCAATCAGAGTTACAATTGCATCCTGGCCATTTCAAAGGGGGTCGACCTGATACTCGAACTGGGCATCAAGAATATAGAGGCCCATATCCGAAGGCTAGAGGCATATCTCAGGGAAAAAATCCGCGGGCTCGGCCTGAGGATCGTGGAGCCGAAAAACCCGGCCAACTGGTCGGGGATAGTCTGCGTGTACTATCCCGAGGCGTTCGAGGAAGACGTCAGAGGGATCCTCGAGGAGCGGAAAATTTACGCCACCATGCGCGGGGGATATCTGCGATTCGGCATCGACTTTTACAATACTCTCGAACAGATGGACGTCCTCCAGGCCGCGCTCGCACATATAGCCAGGCTTGGTAAATAAAAAAACAGAAAAGGGGCTGGGACTATGAGTTTTATCTCAAGGTATAAAAAAATTCCGCTGCTGACTAAACTTCTGGCGGCGCTGGTTCTTGGCGTCCTGACCGGCGCTGTGTTCGGCGCGTCCGCCGCGGCAGTCCAACCGTTGGGTACGATCTTTCTGAACCTCCTCCGCATGGTGGCCCTGCCGCTAGTAATCATCAACCTGATAGCCGGAATTTCGTCCCTCGACGATCCTAAGATATTCGGAAGAATAGGCGTCAAAATAGTTATTTATTACATGTTTACAACTATTATCGCCATAATACTTGGACTTGCATCCGGGTACATACTCCGCCCCGGGGACGGTTTTGCGCTGAGCGGAAGCTACGAGGGCGTCATCGAGAAAATTCCGTCCCTGGGGGAAACGGTTATAGGGTTGCTGCCGGTCAATATTTTCTCGGCATTGGCCAGTGGAAGGTTCGATCAGATCGTTGTTTTCAGCGCCTTCGTCGGGATAGCCGTGTTGTTTTTGGGCCATGACGACAGGGCTGCGATCAATCGGGGTCTCGGCATCCTGGCGCGTCTTTTTAACAAGCTCATTGGAATCGTCATGGGTTACGCCCCGATAGGGGTCTTCGCCCTCATGGCGGGCGTCACTGGAAGATATGGGAGCGACCTCTTCGGCGTCCTGGCGAGGTACCTCGGAGCCACCTACGTTGCCATAATACTAATGGTGGTCCTGTACCTGGCCCTGCTCCTGTTTTTTGCCGGAATGCCGCCGCTGCGCTTCCTGAAAAAAGCGTCGCCTCTCATAATCACGACGCTCAGCACCTGCTCCAGCCTCGCCGCCGTGCCGGTCAACCTCAACTGCTCCGACGACATCGGCGTGCCGCGCTCAATCTCGAGCTTCACGATCCCCCTGGGCTCGCAGATCAACAAGGACGGCAACGGAATTATGCTGGCTCTCGCGTTTTTATTCGCGGCTCAGGCGGTCGGCGCGCCCCTCTCGTTGGGGGTTCTGGTCAACATGATCCTGATATCCCTGATCCTCACAACCGGTGCCGGCGGCGTTCCGGGGGGCGGCATCGTGTCAATCGCCATCGTCCTCGACGCATTCGGACTGCCGCTCGAAGTGGTGGGACTCATCTCCGGCATCTTCGCGCTGATGGACATGGGACTTACGACGATGAACTGCCTGGGAGACCTCGTCGGAACGATCATAGTATCGCGCTCGGAAAAAACGGCGCTATCCGGCGATCCAGCAGAGTAACCCCGCAGAACAATAGGCGCAGGACCTTGGGGCGCCGCCCCAAACCCCGCCCGGAGGCAGTGCCGCCGGGACCACCAAATA
>JAISRP010000079.1 GCA_031273585.1 Synergistaceae bacterium | reverse complement strand
GCGGTCGTCGATGTACGCCATCGCTGGCTCCTTCTCGCAGGTAATCATCTCTATCTCCTCGTCGGCGTCGATGCCGTGCGCGTACAGCCAGGCGACGATAGCCTTGTACCCTTTTGCGTCCCTCGCCCGTGAGGATATGATTGCCACCTTGTACCCAGCCGCGTTCAGCGCGCGGATTCCCTCCGCTATGCCGGGGCACAGGCCGCCGGGGATGGATTCGAAGCCTTGCCACCCCCCGCTGTAGTCATGGACAACGCCGTCAAAGTCAAGCGCCACTCTTTTCATCTACTTTGCCTCCTCCACTCTGTAGTCCTTGATCTGCTCCGACGTGAACGTCTCCAGCCACCCGCCGGACGCGCTCCTGAACACGTACAGCAGCACGCGGTCTCCGTATGCCTGCCTGACGAACGCCAGCCTCCGGCTCCGGTCGATATCGCCCTTGCCGCTGACCCCTCTGGACGGCCTGCGCTCGAAGCGGTACGCCCTGCCGGGCTTGAACATGTGGCTGTTTTGGTCGCGAGCCATCGGCATTGCAGGCTATTCCTTTTCCGCTTCTTCCGCTATCGCGCGGAATATCGGGTAAACCTGCGCCGGCACGACGCAGTTCCCCAGCGCCCGCAGCCTGCTCACCCTATTTGGGATTCCCTTTGCGGTTCGGGGGATGTCCGGCTCGGCGTCCCAATATCCGTCCAGCCAATAGGCAGGCCTTGCAACCATTCCACCCAGTCGGGATTCAGGCTCCCTCCCGCCACCACGTTCAGCGCGTCCGAGTGCCGCCCGTTCTCCGTTTTCTGGCTCGGCGCCGCGTTGTTCTTCGCGTCGTTCGCCGTCGGAGTCGGGAACATCGCCACGGCATGGTGCAGGCTCACGGCGTGGCGGCCTTTCGCCTCCCTGCGCGTTTTCGACCCGTCCCTGTGATTCTGCGCGTCCGGCGTCGGCCATAAATGCGCTATTTGGTCGTTCAGCGTCAACAGGCGGCCTTCCCTCTGGCTCTCCGCGAACCTCTCCGACGACTGCGCCCCTCTCGCGCATCCGGCATCCGGAGTGCGCCACAAAAAAGACCCGCATCCGCCGGTGCGGCGCTCCGACAGCCGCAGCTTCAAAACAGCATATCCCGACCGAGTAGCCGAGGCGCTCCAGACTCGAACAAATCTCGTCCCCGGCAATGGGGAGGATTCCAGGGACGTTCTCAAAGACGCAAAAACGCGGCATAACGTCGGCGACAACCCGGAAAACCTCTCCCCAGAGATATCGCCCGTCATCTTTCCCTCTTCGCCTTCCAGCCACGGAGACGGGCTGGCATGGCGGGCCGCCGTGTACAACGTCAATTGGTGTGCCAATGCAGTCACCCCTTAATGTCTTTATGTCCTCGAAAATAGGCACGCCCGGCCAATGCTTGCGGAGGACGGCCCTGCAATACGGGTCGCGCTCGCACATCGCCACGGTTCTGATCCCGGCTGCCTCAGCCGCCAGATCCATCGCGCCGATCCCGCTGAAAAGCGACAGCGCCGCAAGCTCAGGCATTTTTAACCGCCTCGAACACGATCACCCACACCCAAGGGTTCAAGTTCCATCCGCCGCCGTGCTTCTCATTGAGTTTGTTCCAGTAAGCCATAAACTCTCCGCGTCCTGTCGTGAGGCCCGGCCCTTCGTTCCATGTCGCCAGCCCGCTTGGGAAACCTTCCTTGTCCGCGTCACTAACCGTGATATCCTGCATCCGCTCGCATCGGACATCCTTGACCTCCAGCGTGATGCGAGAGGCCCAGCGGGGCATGTGGAGGGGAGATCGCCATTTGTAGTCGTCCTCGAATTCGTCTGGATCGCGGTTTGCAGCACGATACTCAAGGATGCAGTCAGGCTGTGGCTCTTTCGGGATATGCCGGTAGTTGGGCGTTTCCCCGTCATAGCCGGGGTCATCGTATTGCCCAAGCCCGAAGCGAAGGTTATACCAGCTTGAGTGCAGCACCGCGAAAGTTTCGCGAACCCACAAAAAATCTCCTGGCCGTCCATAAGGGCAAAATTCATGTGCCTTCCAATGATCTCCGTATGCGTCTTGCCAAGACACGAAAGACCCGTCAGTGTCTATATCGAAATTCGTAAAACGGGCGGTATCTACAAGCCGCCGCGTCTGGGTCTTCCGCCCTTCGAGGATCGCGCGGACGCTTTCGGATGAAAAAACTATCGGGCGCTCTTTAGTTTCCCTCATCAAGTCACTCTCCCTTCAAAACGGCGACTAGCTGCCGCCTGGCGACTCCGCAGGGCTTTCGCGTGTCCGCATCGAGCCACCGGATTTGCCCTCCGTAACGGATTTCGGCCCCAGCCTCCAGCAGCAGGCCGATGGAATTGGGGACCGGCAGGATTATGACGCTCGTCCTGCCCAGCGCCCGCTCCGCTATCGCCTTCCGCGCGAACGCGGACGGGCCGCCTTCCGGCGCGTCCTTCCTGCAAAAGGGCGGGTTAACGTAGTTGCTCGCCCCCCACGGCACGGCAAGCCCGTTGAACCCCCCCGGACGCGGGTGCGGGCAAGGGTCGAAGTCAAAGCAAAACTCCGCGTCCAGCGCGGCGTACACGTCGGGAGGAGTGAGCCAGTAGCGCGGGTTTGCTTG
>JAISRP010000005.1 GCA_031273585.1 Synergistaceae bacterium | reverse complement strand
ATATCTGACGCCGTAGGGTCTGAGACCGAAATTATTCCCGTTGACTGGGTCGAATGTGTAGATATTTAATGTTGGGCTTACTGGATCTTTCACACACATAATTCCCCTACGACCAGTATTTAGATTATTCCTTGGAGTCAGCTTTTCAAAATAATCAATAATCGCCTGATCGGCGATACTCGTCATTGCGACTGTGCCATTTGGTTGTTCTTGATACATCTTGAGGGGGTTAACGGGATCATTCGTGAAAAAACGCAGATTGCACATATTATGCGTGAAGGCAGGGTTAGGAACTGTGTAAAAATAACTTGGCCTAATTATCAAGTGTGGCCGCAGTGGTGAAGATTTTACAGCTATTTTACGTGGTCAACTTATTTCTTTTACCAGTTCCTTACAATCCCAACTGCTGTGGCATAATAACCGTGCCGCCCATGATTGTATTGTGAGTATTTTCGGCGTGAACACGGATTTTCAGGATATTCCCCATTATATCAGTCACTATGTGCCTTTTGTGCCATGTCGTTTTTTTAAATCGGCGCCCCGCGGCGCTCCCCGGCGCTACCTGATTCCGGCCTTTTCCAGCCGTGTCGCCAGCGCCTCTGCCAGCTTGCCTACTGCCAGTCCGGTTGGGGCGGCCACCGCCAGCAGGATCGGGAGGTATGCCGCGACCGAGGGTTCGCCGGTCAGCAGTACGACGGCCGCCACCTGCCCCATGTTGAAGGCGAACGCCGATGCGACGCTTATGGCGGGCACGCTCAGGGCGTTTCTGAATTTTACGCGGAGCGTTATCGAGACCGGCAGGGAGAGCATCAGGCCGCCGAAGCTGCAGGCCAGGGGAAACATGTTGCCCGAGAGGAAAAACGCCAGGCACAGCCTCAGGGCCGCCACGGCCACGGCGCTCCCCGGCCCCAGCAGGATCAGGAGGGACAGGGGGAATACGTTCGCTATGCCGAGCCTCATGCCCGGGAACGGCAGCGGGAACCAGGACTCCACGACGCCGGTGATCAGGGCCAGGACCGAGCAGAGCGATATTATCACATGCTTCCTGAGGCTGGAGCTTCGCCCCGCGAGCGGGCCCATATCAGTACGTCATCGAGTCGACCTCGTCCCCGGGGGAGGGGGCGTTGGAACGAATCCTCACTATGAGCCTGTGGGGGAGGCAGACTATTGCCCCGCCGCCGGAGCTTATCGCCGGCATCCGGAGGCAGTCCCCCCCGCGGCAGTCCGCCGACACCATCTTTACGCCGGCGGGTCCCGCCGAGATCACGTTGAAGCCGCCGAGCGCGCTCAGCCGAACGAGCGTCTCCTCCGTGAAGGACGCCATATCCGCGCTCTGGAGCAGGACGCCGTCCGACACGACCTCCAGGACCCTGTCCGCGCCGCCCCCCCGCGGGGACAGGAGGATCCATGAGCCGAGGCAGGACGCAATAAATATCACGGCGAGCGCGGAGTAGAGGATCCTGTCGCCCATCCCGACACGAGGACCCACGTCAGTAGACATCCGTGAAGGATAGCCGATACCCGCCGTCCTCCAGCTCTATCGACCCCCGAAGTCCCGAGGTCGCCAGTATCTCCCTCCCGTTCTCGGCGAGGTCGGACACGAAAACCGCCTCGACGCCCGGGAGTATTCGCATGAGATCCAGCGCCCGCGCCGGACCCAGCACCATGAAGGCGGTCGACAGGGCGTCCCCCTCGGTCGGATCGTCCGACACGACCGTAACGGAGAGCAGCTCCCCCTCTATCGGCATACCCGTCGACGGGTCGTATATGTGGGTCCAGCTCCTGCCATCCATCTCCCACCTCCGCTCGTAGACGCCAGCGGTCACTACCGAGGTGTTGGAGACCTCGAGGACGCACAGGGGCGACCCCCTGTCCTTGAACGGGTCCTGCACCCCTATGCGCCACTTCTGTCCGTCGGGGCGATGACCGAGCGCGACGACGTTGCCGCCGAGGTCTATGAGGGCGGAGCCTATCCCCCTCTCGCGGAGCAGCCGGGCCGCCGCCTGCGACGCATATCCCTTCGCTATGCCGCCGAGATCGAGCCTGGCGCCCGCTCGCTCGAGGTACGCCCTGCCCTCCGTCAGTTCGAGCCCGCCGTAGCCCACGAGCGAGAGTGCCGCCGCGAGATCGTCCGACCCCGGCAGCCTGCCCGCCCCGTCATCGTCCCTCCATATTTCGGTGACGGCTCCTATCGTCGGGTCGAACGCCCCTCCCGTCAGGTCCGCAATCCGGAGCGCCGTCTCGAGGACCGAGCGCAGGTCGCCGTCAATTTCGACCGGCGACGCTCCAGCGGACCGGTTCACGGCCGACAGTGCCGAATCCGGGTCCTGCATGGAAAATTTTTTCTCGAGGTCCCGCATGAGGTCAAACACTCCGTCGAGCGCCATGTCAAGCTCGCGGCGGCCGAGGACGGCGCTTGCCGTCACCCTTATCACCGTGTCCATGGCGACTCCCTCCCTGGTGGAGGAGCGCACTACATTCATGCCCCGGATCAGGAATATCCCGGCAATCCCTGCCACTGAGAGGAGGATGACAAAAATATTGGCCGCGAGCGAGAGGCGTCTCACACCGCCCGTCCCCCTATGTCCGGCGGGCTCGTCTTCTCATACACATACACTGCGATCACTTCCCATCCGACAGGCAAAAAAGATCAATGAAGGATTATACCACCTCATGTCTCTCCTTTTTAGTGCCTTGCACATCCGCTCTTGCGCTGTGCCGCGGTTATGCGATGATATTGCGAGCGTAACAGATGCAAAAAAATCGGGAGGGAGTGGTCAGCATGAGTTCAGGGATCAAAGCCGCGCTGTTCATGATCGGCGGATTCGAGGAGACGGAGGCGCTCACGACAGTCGACATCCTGCGCCGGGGGGAGATAGATGTCACCACCGTCTCCCTGGGCGGCTCGAGGAGGCTCGCCGGGCGCAGCCGGATAACGGTGGAGGCGGACGCAATGTTCAGTGACGCGGAGAACGAGCCGTTCGACATGCTCGTGATTCCCGGAGGCACGACCGCCTACGTGGAGCACGCGGACCTGCTGGACCTCGTCAGAAGGCACCACGGCCAGGGGAAGCATCTGGCTGCAATATGCGCCGCGCCGGCCGTGTTCGGGAAGCTGGGGCTCCTCTCCGGCAGGCGGGCAATTATTTTCCCCGGCATGGAGAAGTGGCTCGACGGTGCGGTGATCAGCGACGATATCGTGGTGACGGACGGAAATATCACCACGTCCAAGGGCCCGGGGACGACGGTGTACTTTGCCCTGAGGCTGGTCGAGATCCTCAGGGGCCGAGATGCAGCCCTCAGCGTGGCCGGGCCGTTTCAGGCGCAGGAGCTGAAAAAACCGATTCCGCCACTGTCCTGACCACGTGCCGCAGGCGGGCAAGACCTTGGGGCTCCGCCCCAAACCCCGC
>JAISRP010000309.1 GCA_031273585.1 Synergistaceae bacterium | reverse complement strand
ATAACCTTATGTGCAAAGTATATGACAAACAAATTGTCGTTCAGGAGCTGACAAAGAAATGTTCAGATATTTTTAAACTTCTCCACATCAAGGTAGTTAATTCATTGGGAGTTTAGGATTACCTCCTTTGGGTATATTCTACAACTGTAATACTACTCCATCCTGAAAAAATCAGAAGCATACAACCCAACACTCTACAGAAAGGAGGAGTCCGTTCCAGCCAACCGTGTCGTAACAGTCAAACAGGCTCTCGCCCTCGTCAAACGCCACGGTTATCTTGTAGTTGACGCCGATGGCGAGTTGGCTTCTTAGCTATTACCTCCGCCATATTCTGTCGTCAAGCTGCATTTATTCCTGCAGCTTCTCTTGTTTTGTGTCTTTGGAGGACTCGCGTCAAAGTTCCATGTGTTTCAAACTCGGCGGTTTTTTCAAGCGTGCCCGGTCAGATCCGCACGGGGATGCCGTTTTGCCGCAGGTATTTTTTGAGATCGATTATGCGGATTTCGCCGAAGTGAAAGACCGATGCCATGAGGGCTGCGTCCGCTCCGGAGGCGAACGCTTCCAGAGCGTGCTTCATGGTCCCGGCGCCGCCGGAGGCTATGACCGGGATGTTCACTGCGCTCGTGACCAGGCTCAGAAACTCTGTGTCGTAGCCCTCCTTCGTGCCATCCCTGTCCATGGACGTTATCAGGAGTTCCCCCGCCCCCCTGTCCGCCGCCTCCACGCACCACTCCAGACCGGATCGCCGCGTCACGGTCCTGCCGCCCTCCACGAAGACGCTCCAGCCGCGATCCGTGCGCTTGACGTCGACGGCCGTCACCACTGCCTGTCTTCCAAGGATCTCGGCACACTCGGTTATGAGCTCGGGCCTTTTTACCGCGGCTGTGTTGAGGGATATCTTGTCCGCCCCTACGGCGATGATGTTCACCGCGTCCGCGGCAGTCGATATGCCGCCGCCAACCGTGAACGGTATGGATATCGAGTCCGCCACGACCTTGACCCAGTCCATCATCGTCGCGCGCCGCTCGTTGGAGGCGGAGATGTCGAGGAACGTGAGCTCGTCGGCGCCCTCGTCCATGTAGGCTGCGGCCAGAGTGGCCGGGTCTCCGGCGTCCCTCAGGTTTACGAAGTTTACGCCCTTCACGACCCTGCCGCCCTTGACGTCGAGGCATGGGATTATGCGCTTCGTCAGCAACTCGTGAACTCCCTTGAATAAATTTCGTTCAGAGCTCTGATCGCCCTGCCAAGAAAGCGGACGCCCTCCCTGCCGCTTCTCTCGGGATGGAACTGGAAGCCTGCGACGTTGCGGTTCCGCATGGCCGAACAGAACTTAGCTCCGTCCACCTCCGTCGTCCCTATGCAGTGAGGGGATTCCGCCACGGCATAGCTGTGCACGAAATAAAAATTCCTGCCAGGGTCCGCGATTTCGTCCGAGCCGTCGCCCCACTCGACGCTGTTCCAGCCCATGTGCGGTATCTTTGAGACGCCCTTTAGAATGTCGACGCTGCCCTCCAGCAGACCCAGCCCCTCGGTGGGGACGTCCTCGCTGCTCCTGCTGCACAGGAGCTGCAGTCCCACGCAGATGCCAACGATCGGCCTGCCGTCCTTGGCCCATATACGCAGAAAATCGGCCCAGCCGGAGGAAACCAGATGCCCCATTGCCGGCGGGAACGCCCCCACTCCCGGCAGTATGAGTATCGACGGCGAGACGCCGTCCGCATCGTCCACCCGCTCCAAGACCTCGTGCCTGACGTTCAGGCCGGACAGCGCCCTCAGCACGTTGCCGAGGTTGCCTGCGCCGTAATTTATCACTCCCGCGCACAAGCGCGCCCTCTCTTTGCTCATGTTCGTCCCCTCCGACGCGCGTCGCCAAAAAAAATTTTTTTCGCGGATGCCCATGCCCTCATTTTATCATCTCAAGTACGAATTTGAAAAAAACCGCTAATTCATCCTGTGCAAGAAGTCGAAATTATATTAGTATGACGCTTGGGAAGCCCTGTATGTTTCGGCGGGAATGGTGATATCGCGGGTAATTTAAGTCAAGCTCTAATCCTGCGGGGTTTTTTGTCCGAGAATATCAGAGGAGGCGAGTTTGAATGGATGAACGTTTTGCGCAACAGGCTCAGGATACTTACCGAATCAATCAGATTCAGATGGCATCCAAAGAGCAGTTGCTCATAATGACGTACGATATCGGCATCAGGTCGTGCAACGCGGCCGAGAAGGCCATCATCTCCAGCGATGTGGAGCAAATTCACACGAACCTGCTGAGAGCCCAGTCGGTGGTGAGGGAGTTGATGGTTACCCTCAACCTGGAACAGGGAGGGGAGGTCGCGGCCTCCCTTATGAAGCTGTACGACTACATGTACTATCAGCTCGTTGACGCCAATGTCAAGAAGGATGCGGTTCCCGTCAGGATGGTGCGCCAGATGCTGGAGGAGCTCAAATCCACCTGGGTTGAGGCAATCACGAAGCTGAAGATGGAATCGAAGGAGAAAAAACCGGCGGCCGCAGCGCCGCGCGCGGGAGGGACTAATTTTGCCTATTGAACTTTTCGAGACAGTCAACTCATTGGTCGAGGAGGAGCTCAGCCTCTACAAATCTCTTGCGACACTGGTTGATTCAGAGGAGGAAAAGGTCGACACGTTCGATATGGAAGGCCTTCTCCGCGTCCTCGAGGAGAAACAGACGATAATATCGAAGCAGGAGGTTCTGCTGGAGAGCTGGAACAAGATCTCCAGCACCCTTGGACTGTCCGAGGGCAGAGAGGGTCCCGTCTTCTGGAACGCCATCGCCTCCAGCGTGGGCGAGAAGGGCTATAACCAGATAGTAAAACATATTGACGAGATACGCGAGCTTGGCCAGAGCCTCCTCGACCGTGAGTGCACGATTCGCGGCAAGCTGGAGACGAACCTGGCGGAGATGCGCAAGACGCTTCTGACCATGGGGCGCAACAGGGTCGCCATGAAGGGCTACTCCCAGGGGATGGCGTCGATATACTGACACCCGGCTCTTAGGGCGAGATGGGAGGGGTTCTCCTGAACCGCCATAGTTGTGGTTGGTCGTTCACAATCCGTCTGGCAATCTCCACCCTGATTGCTACGTCCGTCTTCATGGCGGGGGCGCTTCACGCTGCCCCCGCCGTGCCGTCAGGCGATGTCGCGGCCTCGTCGAGCGACGCCACGCTCCAGGAGATTCGCCTCGGGCGGAGGAGCATAGAGGAGATCGAGAGCCGCTGGAACATCGTCAGGAATCCGGCGCTACAGGCTAGGGTCGAGACCATAGTCGCCAGGCTGAGTCCCTTCATGGAGAGAAACCTCCAGTATGACGTGAGGATTGCGGACCAGGAGATGGTGAACGCATTCTCGTTGTCCGGGGGGACGATGTACGTCACGACCGGGATGATAGATTTCGTCAAGACGGACCTGGAGCTGGCGGGCGTCATAGCCCATGAGATGATCCACGCCGACAGAAAGCACGTAATAACGCAGATGGCAAGGAACGACAGGATGACCCTGCTCGCCATAGCGACCGCCATATTGAGCAAGGGAGAGGGTGCCGCGATAATAGCTGCCAACGCGCTGCAGGTCGCGGTCATGGGGGCGTACAGCATAGACCTCGAGAGCGAGGCCGACGCGCGGGGCATCGACGCGCTGGTCATGGCAGGGTACAACCCGGTCGGGATGCTCACCCTTCAGGAGCGGCTGCGGGCCGAGAGCCTGAAGCGCGCTCACGTCGACCCCGGCATATACAGGACGCACCCGGAGATCGAGGAGAGGATCGCCTCAGCCGCCAGGTACATGGAGGAGAACGACATCGAGATCAACAGGAAGTACTCTCTTGGCGTCCTCAGGACCAATGTCGGCGTAGTCTCCGGCGACCTCGTCATGACGATCGACGACAATGTCGTCTGGCGCGGAGCGGACGAGGAACCTTCCAGGGACCTCTTCAAGCGGGTCGCGGACGACCTGTGGGAAGCGCTGCAGATGGAGACCGCCCCATACGACATAAGGGTCGAGGGTTCAGGCCAGAGCGAGGCATTCCTCATAAAGGGCAGGACCATAATAAAAGGAAGCGAAATCCCAGGCGGCTCCGCCGCTCTGTCCAAACTGAGGGAGGGCGTTCAGCGCGCAGTCTCAGACGCGAGGAGCGCCCACCCGATGGCAGATTATTACATGTGATGCGGCATCAGGTTCCGAGGGTCAAGACCGTAGGCACCGCCCACGCTCGCCGGGGGACCAGTCCCCCGGACCCCCATTTTTTCTTTTTTTGATTTTCGCACCCCCAGGGCGAAAATCAAAAAAAGTGAAAAGGGTCCAGGGTGCTCTGCTCCCGGGCGGGGTTTGGGGCGGCGCCCCAAGGTCCTGTCCTCTGATTTAGCGGCGCTCGTTTCAAATCGGACGTGATAACGTATATAATATTGTAACGCGGAAGTTACCCGAGGCAA
>JAISRP010000258.1 GCA_031273585.1 Synergistaceae bacterium | reverse complement strand
CCTGCAGTCCTCGAGCTCCCGCTTGTTGCTGCTCAGATTTTTTTCGATCAGGTCGAGGCTCTGTCTCTCGAACCAGAGCTGCTGAGGCGATATCACGCTTTCCCTGCCGGCGCAGAAGTCGGCCATAGCATCGTCCCGGCGGGCCTCGATGTCGCTTATGCGCTCGATCAAGCCCTCCTCCTCCTTCATCTTCACCGCGAGCTCTCCCTGGGTGATGTCCCGCTCGACCTCGCGCACGTGAAGGACCCTCTTGAACCGCGTCAGTTGATTTGCCATTTTAAAGACAGCACCCCGTTCGCTGAAATTTAGGGAAGCGCTGATTAAAGCGCCAAACGAAATTTTGTCGTTTGAGGATACAGAGCCGATCAGGGTTTTAATCTTTACCCTTTAGGCCCCTAACGTTAAATCAGTCTTTCCTTAGCGTAGTTTTTTATGAAACGCCGCGTTACTTGGGCGCGAGCTGCAGCAGCTTGCCGACCGTGTCCTCGTATGTGAAGCTCTCGCCCATCCCCTGCTTCAGGAAGGAATCCACCGACTCTATGTGCTGGAGGGCCCAATCGACCTTGGGATTGCTCCCGCCCTTGTACGCGCCGATGTTTATGAGGTCCTGGGCGTCCTCGAAGATCGACAGGAGCTCCCGCACCCTGCCGGCCGCCTCGTACTGCGCCTCCGACACGACCGTCGGCATGACCCTGCTTATGCTGCGCTGGACGTCCACGGACGGATAGTGATACTTCGCCGCGAGCTGCCTGCTCAGCACGAAATGTCCGTCCAAAATTCCCCGCACCGCGTCGGCTATGGGCTCGTTCATGTCGTCGCCCTCGACGAGCACGGAGTAAATTGCCGTTATGCTGCCGGTCTCGCCCGCCCCGGACCGTTCGAGCAGCCTCGGCAGCATGGCGAACACCGACGGCGTGTATCCCCTCGTCGCCGGCGGCTCGCCGATCGCCAACCCGACGTCGCGCTGCGCCATCGCGACCCTCGTGACCGAGTCCATCATCAGGAGCACGTTCTTGCCCTTATCCCGAAAGAACTCGGCTATCGCCGTCGCGGTCAGTGCAGCCTTCAGGCGTACTAACGGAGGCTGGTCCGACGTGGCCACTATGACGACCGACCGAGCGAGCCCGGACTCTCCGAGGTCCCTGTCCAGGAACTCCTTGACCTCGCGCCCGCGCTCCCCGACGAGGGCTATCACGTTGACGTCGGCCTCGGTGTTGCGGGCCATCATCCCGAGCAGCACGCTCTTACCGACGCCGGAGCCCGCGAATATCCCGATCCTTTGACCCTGCCCCAGTGTGAGCAGGCCGTCGATGACCTTCACCCCGACGGAGAGCGGCTTGTCTATCATCTGCCTCCTCAGCGGGTGGGGCGGGGACGACATCAGCGGGTAGTAGTCAGCGGTCGGGACCGGCCCCAGGGAGTCGAGCGGGTTTCCCAACCCGTCCAGCACCCTCCCGAGGAGCGCGTTCGAGACGTTGACCCCCAGCGAGTGCCCCATCGAGAGGACGTCGCACCCGGGACCGATGTCGGAGAGCTCGCCCAACGGCATGAGAAGCACCCTGTCCGTCTTGAAGCCAACGACCTCCGCCCGCAGCACCGTGTCCCTGCTGCGGAAGCGGACCTCGCACAGGTCGCCGATCTGAACGTCGGGCCCCCTCGACTCGATGACGAGCCCCACCACCTGGACGACGCGCCCGTTGATGCGTATCAGCTCCGTCTGGGCCAAGCGTCCCTCCAGAACCGTGAGGAGGTCCGACACCCTGACGTCCTCGGCGGTGGCGGCCGCCGCGGCCTCAGGCGCCGCCGTTGCCGCTGCCATGAGACATCATGCTCTCCATCAGAATTGCCTCCACCTCGGAGGACACCTGTTCGATCTGCGTCCTCCACCTGGCGTCGTAGATGCCCATGTTCGTCTCTACAAGACAACTTCCCCTGTCGACGTGTTCGTCGGACAGGATCTCGAACGACTTGACGCCCCGGATCGAATCCAGCAGACGGTCCTTGCCGCTGTCTATCATCTCGACGTCAGCGCCGTTGAGATAAACGATTATCCTCTCCCTGTCGCTGACGCGGGCCAAAATTCCCTCAAGCACGCGCCTCACGACGTCGTGGTCCATCTCCACCTCCACCTGAAGCATCCTGTGCATCATGGCCTCCCACAGGCGGATTAGCTGCGGCGCGTGGGCCAACGCCAGTTTCCCCCTCGCGTCCTGGAGGGATTTATTCATGTCCGCGAGCAGCTTCAGGGCTTGGGAAAATCTGTTTTCGTAGTCCGCCCTCACCTCGGCCTCGGACTTGACGAGACCGTCGGAGTAGCCCTTGGCCAGCCCCTCCTCGTGCCCCCTGTCGAACCCTTCTTTTTTTTGTTGGGCTGCCTCGACCCTGGCCGCCTCCTGAAGGGAGGCCTTCTCGAGGTCCACCTCCGCCCTTATGGCAACGACGCTCGCGTTCAATTCCTGCACCGATGACTTTTCCTCCGCGAGCTCCGTCTCCCTGGTCCTGAGCTCCGACTTCAGCCGGCGAATCTCCGCCTCGGCGGCCTTGAGAGCCCTGTCCTCGCTTATTATCTCCCTTCGCGGAGCTTCCTCGGCCGGAGTCTCGCCCAAGTCGACCGACTCCACCCCGCCATGACCGATGCGAACGGCCCCCGGCAGAAGGCGCACTGCGCGGATGAGGCGGTGTTTAGTGGGATCAGACAACGAGCTCCTCCTCTCCTCCGCGAGCTATGACTATTTCGCCTGCTTCCTCGAGCTGCCTGACGGCGTTCACTATCTTCTGCTGGGCCTCCTCGACCATGCGTACCCTGACTGGCCCCATGAAGTCCATGTCCTCCTGGAGCATGTCCGCCGCGCGCTTCGACATGTTCTTGAAAAATTTCGCGCGCAGCTCCTCGGACGCGCCCTTGAGGGCAAGCCCGAGGTCCTTCATGTCGACGTCGCGCAGAACCCTCTGCAGGGAGCGGTCGTCCATGCCTCCGATGTCGTCGAACATGAAGAGGCGCTTCTTTATCTCCTCCGCGAGCTCCGGGTCCTGCTCCTCGAGGGCCTCTATTATATTCCGCTCCGTTCCCCGGTCCACCCTGTTGATCAGGTTGACCACGGAGTCTATGCCGCCGGCTATCGTGAAATCCTGTCCCATGACCGTGGATAACTTCCTCTCGAGGACGCGCTCGACCTCCCGCAGCACCTCCGGGGTGATCCTGTCCATCTTGGCTATGCGCCGCGCCACATCCCACTGCGCGGACGGAGGGAGCCCCCCCAGCACGAGGGCGGCCTGCTCCGGCGCCAGGTAGGAGAGAATGAGGGCTATCGTCTGCGGGTGTTCGTTCTGTATGAAGCTCAGGAGCTGCTGAGGATCGGTGTGCCTCACGAAGTCGAAGGGGCGAACCTGGAGGCTCGCCGTGATCCTGCGGAGGATGTCCTGGGCCTTCTCGGAGCCGAGAGCCTGCTCCAGCAGCTTGCGCGCGTACTCGACGCCGCCCTGGGTCATGAACTCGTGAGCCATTATCAGCTCCTGGGCTTCCTTCAGCACGTCCAGCTTCAACTCCGGGGTGACCTTTCTGAGGTTGGCTATCTCTAGCGTGAGCAACTCTATCGTCGTATCGTCTATATGTTTATATGCCCTTGAGACAGCATCGGGGCCGAGGGCCACCATCAGTATAGCTGCTTTCTGGCGGCCTTTCAGGTCTCGGCTCTTGCTCATACGTCCTCTACCACCCAGTTCTTAATGAGATTCGCGAACT
>JAISRP010000227.1 GCA_031273585.1 Synergistaceae bacterium | reverse complement strand
GGACGAACATGAGGGACAGGACGGACAGCAGGATCGCTGCTGCAATGCCATAAATTTTTTTCGTTCCGCTCGTTCCGATCATGATCCTACGCATCCCCTTCCTCGGCGTGCCGCGCGCTTCCTGAGAACATCCGGCCGAAGAAGGCCTTCACCCTCTCGCGGTTTGTCTGAAGCACCACGTAGAGCCCGGGGATCAGGAATATTCCTATGAAGGTCGCAAGCCCCATCCCGAAGAACATCGTCGTGCCGACGTGGCGCCTGCTGGCTGCCCCCGCGCCGGTCGCCACCAGCATGGGGGAAACTCCTATAACGCATGTGAGGGCCGTCATCATGACGGAGCGGAAGCGCTCGCGCCCCGCCTCAGTCGCGGCGTCGATTATCGAGAGCCCCGCTGAGTCGTGCTGCTCCTTGGCGAACTCGACGATGAGGATGGCGTTTTTGGCGGCCAGCCCGACTAAGAGCAGTATGCCTAGCTGCGAGTAGATGCTGAGCTCCAACCCCATGACCCATATCCCTATCAGCGCGCCAAGCAGCGCCACGGGAAGCGAGAGCACGACGCCCAGCGGCACGGTCCAGCTCTCGTACTGCGCCACGAGGAAGAGGTAGCCGAACGCGAGGGCCACGAATACTATGAAGAGCACCTGACCGCTGGCCTCCTGCTCCTGGTACGTCATGCCGGACCACTCGTAGGTGTAGCCCTCCGGCAGCTCGGAGGCGAGCTCGGCTATGCGCTCCATCCCCTGACCGGTCGAGAATCCCGCCCTCAGGAACGCGGTGATGGCAGCCGTCGGGTACAGGTTGTACCTGCTCACGGACCTCGGGGCGAGCACTTTTTTGAGGGTGGCGAAGCTCGACGCGGGGACCTTCTCGCCCGCGGCGTTCCTGACATATATGCTGCCGACGCTCTCCATCGTGTTCCTGAACGACCAGTCGCTCTGGAGGATCACCTTGTTCACCTGAGTACCTATGTTTATGTCGTTTATGTACGCCGTCCCGAAGTACGTCTGGAGGGTGCTGAAGACGTTCGACACCGAGACCCCTAGCATCTCGGCCTTCTCCCTGTCTATGTCCAGGAAGAGGTGAGGCGTGTCGGCCGTGTACGAGCTGAAGGCGAGGCTGAACTCGGGAGAGGCCATTATTCTTCCGATGAGCCCGTTCATCACCTGGGCCAGCCTCTCCGGGTCGTTCTCGAGCCTCGACTGAAGGCGCATGTCCAGCCCGCCCGCTATGCCCATCCCGCTGATCGCGGGGGGAGTGAAGATGTTGATCCTGGCCTCGGGGATGCCGGCGGCAATCCCCTGGGCCTGCGCGAATATGCTGCCCAGGCTCTTCTCCGGGGTGTTCCTCTGCGACCAATTTTCAAGCGGCATTATGACGGACCCAACGTTCTCCCCCGAGTCCCCCATTATGCTGAAGCCCTCTATCTTGCCGATGAACTTCACGCCGGGGATCTGGCTCACGCCGCCTACGAACTTGTCCATCACAGCCCTGGTCCGTCCCTGCGACGCCCCCTCCGGAAGCTGAATCGCCGCAAACGCGGCGCCCTGATCCTCGTCCGGTATGAACGACGTCCGGGTCGCCCCGAGCATCCAGTACGACGCACCGGTCACAGCCGCGAAGAACAGCACGGTCAGAACCGTCCTGCGGGCGATCTGCATAGACAGGGCCACGTACCCGCTCGTGCTCACCGCGACGGCCTTGTTGAACCACGCGAGCGGGCCGCGCCTCTTCGGCCTGACGTTTGTCAGCATGTGGGCGCACATTGCGGGGCTCAGCGTCAGGGCGACTACGAGCGAGAAGACTACCGCGAAGGCTATCGTGACCGCGAACTGCCGGTATATGACGCCGGTGATGCCGCCCATGAACATGACCGGCACGAAAATCGCCAGGAATATCAGCGTCGTCGCCGTCATCGGCCCCGTGATGTCGCGCATCGCCTGCTCGGTCGCCTCCATCGGGCCGGATCTGTCGCGATCCATGATGAAGAGCACCCTCTCGACGACGATTATGGCGTCGTCCACCACGGTCCCGATGACCAGAACCAGCCCGAAGAGCGTCAGGATGTTGATGCTGAATCCGAGCAGCTTCAGCCCGATGAAGGTGGCCAGCAGGGAGATAGGGATGGCCGCCACCGGCACGAGGGTGACGCGCCAGTCCTGAAGAAATACGTAGCAGACGAGGACGACCAGGAAGAACGTGAGGAGCAGAGTCTCGATGATCTCGATTATCGTCGCCCGGACGTAGTCAGTGGAGTCGTACCCTATGATGAACTCCATGTCGGACGGCAGGTTCCTCGACAGCTCGTCTATCGCGCGCTTCGTATCCGCCATGACGTCGAGGGCGTTCGCGTCGGCTGCCTGAGAGACTGCCATCATGGCTGACGGGGAGTTGCCTAACATCGCGCTCAGGTTGTAGGACTCCGCGCCGAGCTCGATGCGGGAGACCTCCTTCAGCTTCACGAGCCCTCCCTGATCTGTCGTCCTGAGCACTATCTCCTCGAACTCCCTGACGCTCCCGAGCCTGCCCCTCGTCGTGAGCGAGTAGACCAGGGGGCTGTTCTCATTGCCCGGGCTCGACCCGATGGAGCCTATGGACGCCTGCCTGTTCTGGCTCGATATGGCGTTAGCGACGTCTCCTGTGCTGAGGCCCATGGACGCCAGCCTCTCGGGGTTCAGCCAGACCCTTATGCTGTAGCGCGCGCCGAACACCTCGACGTTTCCTATGCCTGGGACCCGGTTTAAGACGCTGCTGACGTTGTTGTAGACGTAGTCCGTCAGGAAGAGGCTGTCCCTCGTGCCGTTCGGGGACACGAGCGCCAGGAATCCCAGCGTGTCGGAAAAGCTGGTGTTGGCGGTGATGCCCCTCTGGGTGACCTCCGTCGGCAGAAGCGGCGTTGCCTGCTGAATCCTGTTCTGGACCTTGACAAGCGCCATGTTCGAGTCAGTGCCGGTCCTGAATGTTATTGCTAGCGTGTATATGCCGGAGCTGCTCGACGTCGAGTTCATGTATATCATGCCGTCGACGCCGTTTATCGCCTCCTCCAGCGGGGCCGCTACGGTGTTTGCCAGCGTCTCCGCATCCGCTCCGGGGAAGCTCGCGAATACCCGGATCTGCGGCGGAGCTACGTCGGGATACTGCTTCACCGGCAGGCTCGTCGCGGATATGGCGCCGGCTATCATCAGCACAAAGGCGATCACCATAGCAAACCTTGGACGGTTTATGAAAAATTTAGAGAACATGAGCTACTGCCCCGAGCCGGAGGACGGCTCTTTCAACGCGATCACGTCGTAGCCGGACTCCATTGCCATCTCGGCCGGAGTCCTCTCCTCCCCGTCCGCCTTCATCGGGGACGGGTTTACCGCGGCCCCCGGACGGACGGACTGCAGGCCCCTCACTATGACCGTCTCCCCGGCCTCCAGGCCCGAGACTACCTCCCTCATCGCGCCAACCTCGGCCCCGAGCGTGACAGGGCGAATCTGAGCAGTGTTGGCGCCGTCGACCACGTAGACGTAGTCGCCGGACGAGTTGGCCATCACGGCCTCCTGCGGCAGAACGACCGCCACATGTCCGCGGGCCGGCTTCGTCCGGACCCGAACCATCGCGCCGGGGACGAGGGCGCCGGACTCGTTTTTGAAGCGGAGCCGCGTCATGATCGACCCGGTGCGCGAATCCATGGCGTTGTCCTCGAAGTCGCGCTCACCGCCCGACGGGTGCTCCCGTCCGTTGGCGAGAATTATCGTCGTGTCGTACACCGATTTTCCGGACGAGCTAAACGCCTCCATCTGCTCAAGGTAATCCCTGTCGGGAAGCGCAAAGGCCACCCGGATGGGGTCGACCTGCACGATGTTGGCGAGCTGATCCGAGGCGGGCGTGACGTAGTTGCCCTTAGTGAACTCGGCCCGGCCGATCCTGCCGGATATGGGGGCCTTGATCTTCGTGTAGCCCAGGTCGATCTCGGCCAGCCTCAACGCGGCCCTGGCCTGCTCTATAGCGGCCTTGCCCTGAAGAACGTCGTTCTGCGCCATGTCCAGGTCCGATGCCGAGATGCTTCGCTGGTCCGCCGCCTTGAGGCGTTCGTGGTACTTGGCGGCCCTGGCGTGGTTCGCCTGAGCCTTCGCGAGATCCGCTTTTCTTAACGCGACATTCGCCTGATACTGACGCGCGTCGAGCGTGAACAGCAGGTCCCCCTCCTTTACGAGCGAGCCCTCCTTGAAGTGTACCTCCGCTATCTCCCCCGCGACCTGCGGCTTTATCGCCACGGTCTGCATGGGCTCGACGAGCCCTATATACTCGCGCTTGACGGCAAGATCGGCCCTCTCCAAAACATAAACCGCCACGGAAGGAGCCGGCGGCTCCTGAGGGGCGGGGTTTTCCGCCGACAGAGCCTGAACTGCGCCGAGCTCTCCCGTGATGCGGGACTTCGCGAAAATAGCCGCCGCGACCAACACGACTAGCACTACGTTCGTGATCCAGATGCGCCTGTTCGATCTCAATGCCATATATCATGCACTCCTTCCCTCTGCGGGGTATTCTCCTGAATTACCGCCGCTCTTCGCGGCAATCTCGAAAGCGTCGAAGATGAAATCCGTGTACTTTGCGAAGTCCAGGCTGTAGAACTCGTGGAGGTGAAAGATAAAGAGCCCCTGAAATACGGCGGTTATTAGAAGGGACAGGTCCCCCGCCGGGATGCCGGAGCCGATCCTGCCGTCGCTCCGAGCCCTCACGAGCGCGCGCTCCACCATCTCTCGCTCAGTCCTGTTCCTCGCTATCAGGACCTCTATCACCCTCTCGCGCAGGTCGTCCGGCCACTCGCCCCTCCGATTCACCAGCTTGATCATCATATGCATCCGTTTGCTCCGTGTGGCATTATGCATCTTCCTTCTAAAATACTCGCGCACGTCGCGCAGGTCCGCCTGCGCCCCGCAGCCGTCGAACAGCTCCCGCTGGACGAGTTCGCAGAGGTTCTGAACGACGTTCAGGAGAAGCTCATGTTTATTTTTAAAGTGCCAGTACGCCGCCCCCTTCGAGAACCCGACCCTCTCCGCTATCTCGCTCATCGAAACCCTCGAAAACGGCTTGTCGCACATGACCTCGAGCGCCGACCCGAGAAGTTTCTCCCTCGTCTCGAGGGCCTCGACCTTCGTTCTCCGCGCCATCCAGTTATACCCCCTCTGCCCGCAGAACAGGCAAGGGGATTATATATACCTTCGCGCATGTATGTCAAGTCTGGGGATGTCGATGCAAAACCTTGGGGCTCCGCCCCAAACCCCGCGCTTGAGGCTGTGCCTCCTGGACCTCCATCAAGTTTTTTTGTTTTCGCCCGGCGGGCGAAAACAAAAAAACAATCGGGGGTCCGGGGGACTGGTCCCCCGGCGGGCGTGGGCGGCGCCCACGGTCCGATTCTTCCGCCCGCTGCCGGCGAGCGCAGTTCAGAGGCGGAGGATGACGCCGGCCAAGGCTGCGGCGGCGATGTAAAACACCGGGTGTCCCTTATATCTGTTCAGCGCGTAGAATGTCACGGCGAACAGCAATAGCTGCCAGTAACCAAGGATATCCTGAACGAGGCCGGTCTCGCTGTAGCGCGGGATGTCGAGCAGGGAGATCTTAGCGATCCCCAGGGCGGCGGACGCGATGAGGGCCGTCACGGCCGGCCGGATGCCATAAAACGCCGACTTCACGAGGCGGCTTTCCTTGAAGCCCTCCAGAACCCTCACCACGACGGACAGTATGAAAAACGACGGCGTTATCAGGGCCATCGTCGCTATTATGCCGCCGGATACGCCAGCCGCCGCGTATCCGGCGTAGGTCGCCATGTTGATGCCTATCGGCCCGGGGGTGGACTCCGAGATGGCTATCATGTCTATCAACATCTCGCGGGAAAACCACGTGTACTTGTCGGCGAGCTGGTACAGAAAGGGCAGAGTGGCGAGCCCTCCCCCGATCGAGAAGAGCCCTATCTTCAGAAATTCGTATATCAGGACGAGGTATATCACGGCTGGGCCTTCCGTCCGGATTTAAGCGCTATTCCGGCAGCTCCGCCCGCCACCACAGGCCATACCGGCGATATGTCGGCGAGCGAAAACGCGGCGAGCGCCGCGGCGAAGATGAGAAAACCGGCGGCGTCCTTGACGCCGCTCCTCCACATGCTGATCGCCGAGTTGAATATGAGCGCCGCCACCGCCACCCTGATGCCGTTAAAGGCGTGGGAGATGAACTCGAGGTGCAGGAAATTGCTTATGAACACTGCTATTATCAGGATTATGATTATGGACGGACAGCTCATGCCAAGCGTCGCCGCAACGAGGCCTGATGTCCTCCTCCTCCCGTAGCCTATCAGCATCGCCGTGTTTATGGCTATGATCCCCGGCAGGCTCTGGCTTATGGCGTAGTAGTCGATTATCTCCTCGTCCGTGGCCCAGCCCAGCTTCTGAGATATATCCCTCTGCAGCAGGGGGAGCATCGTATACCCGCCGCCGAACGTGAGGATGCCCACCTTGAAAAACGCGAAAAAAATTTTTACAAACTCCGACACCTTTATATCACCCACAGTGCGCCGTCCGGTTTGAAATCAGCGCCAGGTCATACATATCGTACAAACTATTAAACCACAGAGGCAGGCTATTTTCCAGACTCAATTTCCTCAAACCCAGGGACGTAAGACCGAAGAGCCTGAACGCGGGAACTGGCTCCGACAACTCGAACGAGCTGGAATGCACATACATCAAGGTTTGGATTGGCGGCAAGGAAGTCATCGAGCTCGACAAGGTCAACTATATTCACCGCGTTCACGGCGTGGATTACCTCGAATCCGTGCGGCGCGACCTCGGGAAGGCCGGATAGCCTACACAGCGTGATTGTGCTATAATCTTCACAGAAAGAAGCCCACCGGAGAGCGGACGGACTTCTCAGTTTGACTTGGCGCTCCCCAGCCAGACGTTACCAGATAGGGTCGCTGGAGTAAGGTTGCTGCAAGTAG
>JAISRP010000225.1 GCA_031273585.1 Synergistaceae bacterium | reverse complement strand
GCCTCATATCCGTCCATCTCCGGCATCTGTACGTCCATGAAGATCATGTCGTACCTGTCCGGGTCCGCGCCGAACATCCTCACAGCCTCCGCCCCGTTCTCCGCGTATTCGATGGCTAGCCTGGTCGGCTCCAGGAGCGTGGACACGATCTCGCGGTTTATCTCCACGTCCTCCGCGAGCAGGACGCGGTATCCCTCAAAGCAGTCGATTTCGTCGGCCTTGGCCTCGTTTGCCGCAATGTAATCGGCAACCCCCAGGCATTCGTTGATGCAGTCGGCGATGGCCGACGGGAAGATGGGCTTCGGCAGGAATTTGTCCACTCCGGCGCGCCTTGCGTCGTCCTCTATCACGCTCCACTCGGTAGTCGAGATCATTATCACAACGGATTTGCCCTCGCGATGCTCCTTTATCCTCCCCGAGAGCTCTATCCCGTCCATGCCCGGCATCTTCCAGTCCACGAGGCAGACGTCGTAGGGGCCGTTTTTCCTGATCAGCTCCAGGGCCTCGGGGCCGCTGGAGGCCATATCGCAGGCTACGCCTAATCCGCGCATTATCTCGCCCATGTACTCCAGCACGTCGGGCGAGTCGTCCACGACCAGTATCCGTATGTTTTTCCAGTCCACCCCGGGGTTGAGGAGGCCGTGCTGCGTCTCCTGCCCGCGCCTGGCGCGGACCGTGAACGCGAACACCGAGCCCTTGCCCAGCTCCGACTTCACCCATATCTCGCCCCCCATGAGCTCGACTATTCGCTTGGAGATGGCAAGGCCCAGCCCCGTGCCGCCGAACTTGCGCGACGTGCTGCTCTCGGCCTGCTCGAAGGATGTGAAGAGGCGCGACTGCTGCTCCTCCGAGACGCCGATCCCGGTGTCGGTCACGTCGATCTGGATGGTGCACACGCCATCTTCCTCATCGAGGAGGCGGGCGCCGAGCGATATGGAGCCCTGATCCGGCGTGAACTTGACCGAGTTGCCGAGCAGGTTCGTGATGACCTGCGCCAGCCGCTGATCGTCGCTTATGAGGTTTCGCGGGATCCTGCTGTCGATGTGTACCGTGAAATCCTGATGTTTTTCGTCGATCCGGAAGTTGATTATGTTCGTCACCTTCAGGAGCATCTTCTCGAAGTCGAACTCCGCGTACGAAAGCTCGAACTTGTTCGCCTCGATCTTCGACATGTCCAGTATGTCGTTGATGACCCCGAGCAGGTGTACTGAGGCGTCCTCGATCTTGCCGAGGCAGTAGTCCTTGCGGTCGATGTCGTCCGAGGACTTCGCTATGGAGGTCATGCCGATGATGGCGTTCATCGGCGTCCTCATCTCGTGAGACATGTTCGACAGGAAATCGCTCTTGGCGCGGCTCGCTGCATGGGCCTTCTCTATCGAGCGCTCGAGCTGCTTTTGCATCGTGACCATCTGCGTTATGTCGACGCAGTTTCCGACGACGCCCGACGTCCTCCCGTCCTTGTCGACTATTGGGGCCGTGTGGAAGCTGAACACCCTGTCGTCCATCTCGGAGTTCCACGCCTGAGCTCCGTCGGCAAACGTCCTCTCCACCTGCTCCGTGATGTCGAACAGCGGGTTTTGCAAGCCTGCGGCAGGGAAGGGCTTGCCGACTAAGACCTGCGGGTCCAGCCCGAGCGCTTCCAGATAGAGCCCGTTGAACGACTCGATCACGTTATCCCTGTTTACGCTCCATATTACGCCGGTGTAGTTGTTCACGACGGCTTCGAATCTCGAGGCCGACTCGGAGAGGTTCTGCCGGATCACGTCGTTTTCGAACGACCTGCCAAGTATGGCGCCGAGCGTCTGCAGGAAGTTGATGTCGCTCTCGCTCCAGGCCCGCGCGCCAGTCATGGAGTTGAGCAGGATGCCGCCCCAGAACTTCCCCTCGACGTAAATCGGGAGGTTGAACAGGCTCAGCACCCCCTCGCCCCGCGCGCCGGCGTAGAGGTTCTCGTCCATCTCCGACAGGTCGTCCGCCGCCACGAACGGCAGTCTTGAGATCATCGCGTACTCCGGCAAAGTTCCGCCGTCCGGTGCGGCGTAACTCGTCGTCCTTCCCAGATGCGGGTCGGAGCCGTCCCCGGACCATTCGAACGTGCACTCGAAGAGCTCCTCCCCCGGGTGATCCTTTAAAATGGAGATACTGTCGACGTTCATGAACTGCCCCACCGACTTGAGGGCGAAGTTCACGTTATCGCGGAAGCTGTGCGGGTTTGTCATGTTCGACGCGACCGCCGCCAGCACCTTCTGTCTATCCAGCTCGCTGCGGAGCGTCTGGAACGTCTCGTTGCGCGTCATGGCGTTCGCCAGAAGAAGGCTGCCGGAGCGCAGTATGCTCTCCTCGTCCTTTGAAAATTCGCGCTCGCTGCTGCAGTCGTCGAAGCTGACGAAGCCCCAGAATTTATCCTGCAGAAAGACCGGGACGACCAGTATGGACTTGACCCCGTACGGCGAGAGCCGGTCCCTCTCGACAGGGGAGAGATTTTTCAGCGGACCGTTCACGCACTGTCCGCCCAAAAACTTATCCTCCCACTCGGGGAAACTCCGGACGTAGGAAAATTCGAAGGCGCTACTCTCGCCGTCGCGCCCGGACTCCCGCTCCGTCCACCTGAACACCAGCGCGTAATACAGCTCGTCGTTCCTCATCTTGTTCTTCCAGATGTATATGCGGTCGACCCCGACGCAGTTTGCCATCATCTCCATGCCGCGCCTCAGGGCGTTTTCAAACTCGTCGTAGTCGGAGGCCAGGAGAAGGGAGGCGGCGTCGTTCACCGTGTGCAGCAGACTGTCCTGCCGGGCCAGCTCCTTCGTCCGCTCCCGCACGGTCATCTCGAGCTTCTTCTCCTCCTGCCTGCGCCTGAGGAACATGACCGACAGAAGCGAGAGCAGGCAGAACATCAGTCCGCTCGCCGCGATGAACCACGGTATACGCGCCTGAGCCATCTTTCCCCGGTAGTCGAACACGCGGCGCGTCCAGCGGTCGGATATTCCCTCCGTGTCGATCAGGCGCAGGGATTTCGAGACTATGGAGCAGAGCACCGCCTCGTTTTTATTGAAGCCGAAGGCGGACTCGAACGGATACTTGAATACGAGGTTCGACTTGAACCCCGGCCTCTCCTGAAAGTTCGTCATGCTGAGGAGCAGGTTCCTCGTCGCCATGACGAGGTCCACCTCTCCACTTTCGAGAGCCATGAAGGCGTCGTTCGTGCTCACGTATTCGACTGTGTTCGAGTGGTTCGGAAACCACTTGTGGAAGACGTCGGAGAAGGCGGTGTCCCTCATGAGGCCGACCTTTGAATAGAGCACCTCGTTCACGTCGACGTTCTCGAACTCCGTGCGCGAGAGCAGGGCGTAGTAATCGGTCTGATACGGCGTATCAGGCCACAGGAAGCGGCCATCCCTCTCCGCCGAGCGGATGAGCTCCGTGATCATCGCCGCTTCCCCGTTTTCGAGCCTCGCCATGAGGTCGTACCATTCGGTGCGCTCGCCGTTGACAGTTTCGAACTTGAGCCCGGTCAGAGCTCCGATCTCGCTCAGTACGTCCAGGGCCACGCCCTGCCACTCGCCCTCCTGGTCGTTGAAAAAGCTTGTGGGGTAATTGTCGTACTCGGCCGCCACCGGAACCGGACGGTTCGACCCGACGTGTTCGGAGATGTATCTTCTCTCCTCGTCGTCGAGCTGTATGAACAGCTTATGGCTCAGGTAGGCGCGGTGCCCCTGGTTGTACAGGACGATGAGCCTGTGCGCGGCGCCGTTGTGCAGGGCCTTTTGGACGACGGATATTATGGGTTCCAGCTCCGGGTTTTGGGTCGTGAGGGAGACGGGCCCGTATATCAGAGGATAAAATTCCGTCGCGACGACGTCCCCGTACTCGTCGAAGGCGGCCTCCGCTATGCCCTCGTCGAAGAACGCGTCAATATCGCCTTTTTTGAGCATATCGTACGCCGTTTCGTAATCATCGATGAAGGTGACGTCGATCCGGTTCTGCTCGAGTGACCTCACCTGGTCGTAGGTCGTCGTGCCGTCGAGGAAGGCATACCGCAGCGCCCGCGATTTAGCTATATCGTACAGCGCCTCGCCGCCGGCTATCCGCATGTACTTGACCGAACGCTCGGCAATGGCGTCGGTCATGAAGTACGTCCTGCGGCGCTCCTCTGTCGCGGTCAGCTCGCCTGTGAAGTCGATATCGCGCGATTCGAGCCCGGCGAGCAGATCGCCCCACTCGTATATTCCGGGCTCGAACGGTATTCCGAACAACTCCGTCAGCCAACCGCAAAAAAGCGCGGAATACCCCCCGATCCCTCCATCCAGCTTGAGAAAGGTCTCGGTGGACAGGTTCATGCCGTAGACAAAGGAGCTCCTGTGGGACTTCAGCTCCTCGATGGCGGAAATTTCCCCCTCGGTCACGCCCGGTATGTCGCGGTATGAGCCATAAGCCGGATTTTCCTGTCCCTCCTGCGGCTCGGCCGCAGGGGCATATCCGGAGTAGCAGAGGAGGATGGCTGAGACGAGAAGCCAAGAGGCTATTTTTCTGA
>JAISRP010000219.1 GCA_031273585.1 Synergistaceae bacterium | reverse complement strand
CTGGTGGGCTCGTCGAAGATTATCACCCTGGAGTTCCTGGCGAGCCACTTGCCTACCACGACCTTCTGCTGATTGCCTCCCGACAGGCTGCCGGCGTCCACCTCGGGACTGGAGAGCTTCACCGAGAGGTCAGACACGGTCTTCCCGACCATCGCGTCCTCGCCCGCCCTGTCGACGACGCCCGCAGCCCCGCAGAGTCGCTCCAGGTTCGGCAGGGCTATGTTCTCCCGGACCGACATCCTGACGCAGAGGCCGTCGCGCTTGCGATCCTCGGGGGCCAGCACTATGCCGGCTGAGATCGAGTCGGAGGGGCAGTCGATCCGGACCTCCGTCCCGTCCAGCAGGATGCGTCCGCCATCCTTCCTGTCTATCCCGAATATTGCGCGAGTCAGCTCCGTCCTGCCGGCGCCCATCAGTCCAGCGATCCCGACTATCTCCCCCTCGTAGAGATCGAGCGAGACGTCCCTCACCATCCTGCCGGCGGACAAATTTTTAACCTCGAATATCTTCCTGCCGCGCCCGCAGGCGACCCGAGGAAACTTCTCCCTGATCTCGCGCCCGACCATCAGGGATATTATCTCCGCCATAGAGAGCTCCCTGAACGGCGAGCACTGGATAAACCTGCCGTCCCTCATGACGGTCACGCGGTCGGCGATGTGCTGAAGCTCGTCGAGGCGGTGGGAGATGTAGACTATGCCGACTCCGTTCTCGTCCCTCAGCCTGCGGATTACGCCGAACAGGTCGTCTATCTCCTTGGCGGTCAGAGCGCTCGTGGGCTCGTCCATGATGAGGATGCGGGCGTTCGTGGAGATCGCCTTCGCTATCTCGACGAGCTGCTGCTTGGAGACTGAGAGGTCTCCCACGACGGTGTCCGGGTCCATGTCGATGTTGAGCCTGCCCAGCACCGCCGCCGCCCCCTCGCTCATCTCGCGCTTGGCGAGCATGAGGCCCCTCGCCGTCTCCCGCCCGAGGAAGATGTTCTCGGCCACCGTCAGGTGAGAGCATAATTTCAGCTCCTGGTGGATGATGGATATCCCCATGTCCCTGGCCTCCCTCGGGGAGAGGTCCCCCACGGGAGCGCCGAAGATCCTGACCGTGCCGCCGTCCCTCGTGTAAACGCCGCTTAGGATCTTGACGAGCGTCGACTTGCCAGCCCCGTTCTCCCCAAGGAGGGCCATGACCTCCCCCGCCTTCAGGTCAAAGTTTACGTCGTCCAGAACCTTGACCCCGAAAAATGATTTGTCGACGTGTTCGCACTCTACGATATAGTCCCCCATACGCATCACCCGTTTCGATATTCGCTGCGGTTGAGACTGCAAAATACGGTAATCTGCCATTGTTTGCGATAAATGTATTTTAGCATGTTTTGAGGGGCTTTAAGTGGGAATAGAGAAAGCCCCGTTTGGAATTTTGCGAGTCCATTGACGGTCGTATAGTGTTTATGTACGATCAGGGCCGACCCGGACAATTCCACGCGTTTCACAGCCGGGCCGGCGTCTTGCGTTTATGATGGGCGTGCTCCGAAGGCTCGGAGAGTTTTTAATAAGGATGTGAGATTATTGGGAGCAAATCCTGCCCCCGTCGCTTTTTTCGTCTACAAGCGCCTCGATCACGCGAGGAGGACCCTGGAAGCACTTGCCTCGAACGAATTGGCGGCCGAGAGCGATCTGTTCATATTTTCCGACGGGGCCAGGGGCGAGCAGGACCTGGAGGGCGTCCGGGCCGTCCGTGATTACGTTCGCGCGGCAAAGGGGTTTAAATCAGTCACGATCCGCGAGAGTGAAAAAAATCAGGGGCTGGCGAGATCCATCATCTCCGGTATTTCAGAATTGTGCGACCTGTACGGGCGCGCAATAATTGTGGAGGACGACGTGTTGGTTTCCTGCGGGTTCCTGCGGTTTATGAATGATGCCCTCGAAAAATATGAGGACGATGACAATATACTCTCGGTATGCGGTTTCTGGCCGCTCGAACCGGTCCCTGACGACGACAGAGCTTTTTTTCTGAACTGCTTCTCGGCGTGGGGATGGGCGACGTGGAAGAGGGCGTGGGACCTGTACGACTATGACGCGGCCGGATGGGAGGAGCTCGCTAGGAACCGCCGGATGGCCCGGGATTTCGATTTGCGGGGAGGGTTCTGCTACACTTCGATCCTCCTGTCCCAGGTCAGGGATGGCATCGATACGTGGGATATCCAGTGGTATTGGGCGACCTATCGCCTGAGAAAACTTTGCGTATATCCCCCATACAGCCTGACGACAAACATCGGCTTCGACGACTCGGGGGAGCACACCTCCTCGAACGACCGGTGGATGACTCAGTATATCGACCTCGGCATTGACCGCAGGATAGAATTTAGCGGCGAGCCTCTGTTGGATGTTGCCAGGCGCAGGGCGCTCGGCGATTTTCATTACTTCAAGAGTAGCCGTGCGGCGTTCACCCTTCGATACCTGTACCGAAAAATTCGCAGGACGCTGCGCCGGATATCGGACCGCGCCGCGGAGAAATCCCTCCGCGGATAACGGCCCGGATGCGTCGGAAGGGGCCGGCGGCCCGTCAATGGCCCCGCATCTCCCCTCAACTAAAAATATGCCTGACTTCGGTTCGCTCATCCCCGCCGGGGATCTAATTTTCTACACATCGCGGTTATCCGCAAACCGGGCGTCGGCGCGGCATCGGAGCGACTGCCGCGTCAGCGATCTCCCAAGTCGGGGATGTCTCCTATTGCATATATGAAAATAATAGGTATTATTTACAGGAGCAGTAATAAATAATCGGACTGAGGGGTGAACGAGGTGAAAATATCGACGAAGGGGCGATACGCGCTGAGGGTGATGGTGGATCTGGCGATTAACAATACCGGCGAGTACATTCCGCTCAAGAATGTCTCCGCCCGCCAGGAGATAACGATAAAGTATCTGGAGCAGATCATCCCGATGCTTAGCAAGGCCGGGTATCTCAAGAGCTCCCGCGGCAAGGACGGGGGGTACAGGCTGGCTCGCCCGGCGCGAAACTACACCGTCGGGGACATCCTGCGGACCGTCGAGGGGAACCTGGCCCCCGTCGTGTGTATGGAGGACGATCCCAACAGGTGTCCGCGCAGCGCGGACTGCTCGACACTGTCCGTGTGGACGGGCCTCGACAAGGTCATCAACGACTACCTCGACGGCATAACTTTGGACGAGCTCGCGGAGAACAGGAAGGGCATGGAGGGACTCGACTACTCGATATAGCAGAGTCCCGATATTTTTTTTGAAATTTCACCTCTGGGGGGTTGACAGGATGATTTAAAGCTATATAATCCTATCATTCAGATATGAATAAAGTTTTTAGGGCGGCGGATTCGCACACAGGACAGTTCATAAACGGCACGGCGCGGGAGCTCGAATTATCTCCGGACGGCGCGTATATTCCCGGAAGCGGCGAGGCAGTTTTTTTGATTTTGCGAACACCGGGCACTCGGGGGCTTCGACAGCCCCGGGCCTCTTAAAAAATAAATCGGCGGCGAATCGGCAGCGGGAATGTTCAAACAAACCTATGACAAAGGAGACTGAGCTATGGGAATCCATTCAAAAATAACCGACCTGATAGGACGTACGCCTCTGCTCGAACTGAAAAAATATGGGGAGACCAAGGGGCTGTCCGCCAGGATCCTGGCCAAGCTCGAGTACTACAACCCGGCGGGGAGCGTCAAGGACCGCATAGCGAAGGCGATGATCGAGGAAGCCGAGGCAAAGGGCCTGCTGAAACCAGGCTCCGTCATAATCGAGCCCACGAGCGGCAACACCGGCATAGGGCTTGCCGCGGTCGCGGCGAGCCGGGGGTACAGGATCATCCTTACGATGCCGGAGACGATGAGCGTCGAGCGCCGCAACCTCCTGAAGGCATACGGCGCGGAGCTGGTCCTGACCGAGGGCGCGAAGGGCATGAAGGGCGCCATCGCCAAAGCCGACGAGCTGGCGGACTCGACTCCCGGCAGCTTCATCCCCGGCCAGTTTATAAACCCGGCAAACCCCGCCATCCATCGGACCACCACGGGACCCGAAATATGGGATGACTCGGAGGGCACGGTGGACGTGCTCGTATCCGGCGTCGGAACCGGCGGGACCATCACGGGAGCGGGGGAATTTCTGAAGTCGAAAAAACCCGGCGTAAAGGTCATTGCCGTAGAGCCGGCCGGCTCCCCCGTGCTCTCCGAGGGCACACCCGGATCGCACAAGATACAGGGCATAGGCGCCGGCTTCGTCCCAGATGTGCTGAACACGTCGGTGTATGACGAGATAATAAAGGTTAAGGACGAGGACGCGTTTGCAACCGGCAGGGAGCTCGCGCGCATCGAGGGGCTGCTGGTCGGCATCTCGTCGGGGGCAGCGGCGTGGACCGCTGTCCAGCTCGCGGGCCGTCCCGAGAACAAGGGAAAGACGATCGTGGCGATCCTGCCCGACACGGGCGAGCGGTATCTCTCCACCCCGATGTTCGCGGATTGATCCGGCATATCCGAACTCGACCCAGGCCGGCGTCCCGGCGGGATGAAATAATTATTATCAGGAAGAGGGGAATACAAGCATGGCAATAGCGAAGAACACCGAGGCGTGGGCCTTCGAGACAAAACAGCTTCACATAGGGCAGGAGCTGCCCGACCCCGCTACAGACGCGCGCGCCGTACCCATATATCAGACGACGTCCTACGTGTTTCATGACGCCGCGCACGCGGCTGCGCGATTTAACCTCTCGGATGCCGGCAACATCTACGGGAGGCTGACGAACTCCACCCAGGACGTGCTGGAAAAGCGTCTGGCGGCCCTCGAGGGCGGAGTGGCTGGGCTCGCACTGGCATCTGGCGCCTCAGCCGTCACCTACTCGTTCCTCAACCTGGCGAAGGCCGGGGATCACATAGTATCAGCCAAGACTATTTACGGCGGCACCTATAACCTCCTGGCCCACACGCTGCCTCTGTACGGCATCACGACGACGTTCGTCGATCCCGACGTCCCCGGCTCTTTCGAGGGCGCAATCAGGCCGAACACGAAGGCGCTGTTCGTCGAGACATTGGGCAATCCAAACTCGAACGTGGTCGACATCGCGGCATTGGCGGACCTGGCTCACAAGAATAAAATACCGCTCGTCGTGGACGCGACCTTCACGACCCCGTACCTCCTGCGTCCCATCGAGCATGGGGCCGATATAATCATCCACTCCGCCACCAAGTTCATAGGCGGACACGGAACCACTCTCGGCGGCATAATCGTCGACGGGGGCAAGTTCGACTGGGAGGCGTCCGGGAAGTTCCCCGAGATCGTCGACCCGAGCCCGAGCTACCACGGGCTCTCGTTCTCCAAGGCCGTCGGAGCGGCCGCGTTTATAGTCAGAATCCGAGCCATTCTGCTGCGCGATACCGGCGCGGCTATCTCGCCCTTCAACGCCTTTCTGCTGTTGCAAGGGGTGGAGACACTCTCCCTGCGAGTCGAGCGTCATGTAGAGAACGCCCTGAAGGTCGTCGACTACCTCAAGAAGCACCCGCAGGTCGAGGCGGTCCATCACCCCTCGCTGCCCGAAGAGCCAAGCCACGCGCTCTACAAGAAATATTTCCCAAATGGAGCTGGCTCTATCTTCTCCTTCGAGATAAAAGGAGGGGTAAAAGAGGCGCAGGCCTTCATCGACCGGCTGCAGATCTTCTCGTTGCTCGCCAACGTGGCGGATGTGAAATCCCTTGTAATTCATCCGGCGAGCACTACCCATTCACAACTGAACGAGGCGGAGCTGCTGGATCAGGGAATAAAGCCCAACACAGTCCGGCTCTCGATAGGAACGGAGAACATAAAGGACATCATAGCCGACCTGGGCCAGGCCTTCGCCGGCTGACCCCGAGAAAACCCATCATCTATCCTCCCTCACTCCTCATTCAAGACGGACCCCGCTGCAACTGCGGGGTCCGTCTTGAATGAGACAGGACCTTGGGGTGCCGCCCCAAACCCTCGAGGGTTCAAGACCGTGGGCGCCGCCCACGCCCGCCGGGGGACCAGTCCCCCGGACCCCCATCTGTATTTTTGTTTTCGCCCTGCGG
>JAISRP010000214.1 GCA_031273585.1 Synergistaceae bacterium | reverse complement strand
CGGCACGGAGCCGCACGACAACCCGAACTATCTCGATTTCATCAAGGACTACAAAAAAATCACCGGATACGCGACCTGCACGTCGACCGCAGTCCCGCTGGACGCGGAATGGCTGCGCTCCCTCATACGGTTCTACCGCGAGGAAAGCCAGCCCTGGCCGCGGCTCAGCGTGCTCACGAAGCAGATGATGTACAAAATTCACGACACCTACACCCCCGACGAACTGAGGGACGTCGAGCTGCTGATGCAGATGAGGGAGCACTCGAGGGAGAAGGTCTCAGGCGGGCGGATATTGGCGGAGCACAAGGGGATGCGCGAGCGGGAGGCCGGAACTTACCTCGAAGGCGTAGTGCCGCAGGGCTCGATAGCCTGCGTCTCGGGGTTTTTGATCAACATGGTGAGGCGCGACATTCGCATAGTGAGCCCCTGTTACACAAGCGAAAAATGGAAGTACGGCTACAGGGTGTTCGACCAGGCCGAGTTCAAGGACGCGCGTGACTTCCCGGACGCCATGCGGGATCTGATGGCCCGCAACATGCCAACCACCCCCCCTCGGGACGCGCATGCGCGTTTCCGCGACGACCTCGTCTACAGACCCACTGAGGACGGCTTCGACCTGATATCCCCAAACCAGGTGCACCACTTCTCCGGACGCGACCTGCACGGCGTGCTGGGCGGCCTCGTCGCCCGGGGGGATCTCACATACGGCAAACTCGACGACGAACTGGCGGCAACTGACGGCGTAAACCCGTTGCTGGCCGGCATGGCGGTAAACCACCTCTTCGACGGGGGCTTTATGGATGAGCTGTACTCCGAGCCTCTCTGAAGAACCGGCCGTTTCGCATCTCTCCCTGGGCGGCGTTCTGAGCGACATAGAGCCGTACTTGCCGGAAAGCCTGTTCGGGGAGGAGTGCCGGCGCCAGATGAGGCGCGTCGCGGATAGCCTCCCGGTACGGCTCTCCAGCTTCTGGGGCTTCGAGTGCCGCCTCGGCGAGCCGGAGCTCTCCTCCGACATCCTGTTCGAAATAAAGAAGGAGACCTCCGGCCCCGATCTTCTCGCCGGCGAGCCTCCCTCGGATCTCGACGGGCTGTGCGCCTCCCACCCTGCCTGGGGAAAGTTCCGCTCCCTCGCCAGGGACTGGGCGACTCCCGGACATCCGTGGAACCGCGATATCCGCAACCTCTGGCTGGAAATGGACCTGGCCCGATCTGACGCGGAAAGCGTCCTGCGGAGGCCCAATATTTTCTTCGGCCCCACGGTGAATACTCCAAACGAGAGAATATGTTCGCTGATCAGCGAACTCATGCCCCTGTTTGAACGCCCCGCCTCCCAGGCTCGCGCGATGCGGGAATTTTTCGACTGCATGCCCGGGAAGGCGGGGATTTTTCAGATCGGCTTCATGCTGGACCGGCCCGACGACGACGGAATGAGGCTATGCGTGGACAAAGTTGAGCCGGAGGAGATCATGCCCTGGTTCGCCAAACTGTGGCCCTCGATGGGCCCCGACGAGGCCGAATCGCTCAAGTGCGTCTTCGAAACCGTCTTGCCGCTCTGCCGGTCTTTCAATTTCGGCTTCAACCTGACTTATGACGGCGCGGATGGCGCGTTTGGCGTTGAGTGTTACGAGGATTGGCTCGACGAGGATCCCGCGCAGTGGCGCCCGCTGCTTGGCGAACTGGCCAGGCTCGGGCTCTGCCTGCCCGAGAAGGCGCAAGGCGTCATGGATTACGCCGGAATCACCGCGCTGCCATTGTCCAAACGCATCGCCAGCGGCGTCATTTATCTCAACACCTACAGGAAAATTCACCACTTGAAGCTCACCGTCTCGCGCGGAACCCTTACCCAGGCAAAGGCTTACCTTGCCGTCAGCCGCCCCGGCCTGCCCCTGGATATGTTCGGCATGGTGAGGATGGCGTCAGGCGTCTCGTCCGATGCCGACAGGGCGGCCGGGCAGTCGTGGAGCATCCAATGACGGACATGGCGCGGCACGGGCGGTACGACGCAATCATAGTGGGAGGCGGGCTGGCGGGCCTGTCCGCCGCCTGCGAGCTCTCCAAACTTTCCTCGGGCGCGGAAAGACGGGTGCTGCTGCTGGAAGCGGACGACCGTCCGGGCGGCAAGGTGCGCACTGAGAGCAAAAACGGAATCGCATACGAAACCGGGGCGATCTTCGCGTATGACCCAAAATGGTTCGACTTTACCGTGGACGCCGGCGCCCACGACGACAACGACCATCCCGTGGCCCTGCTTCACCGGGGGCAGCTGTATACCGGCGGCTCCGTGGACGAATGCGCCAGCTCGCTGTGCCCTGAGATGCGCCAGTGGCTCTGCCTGCCGTTTTTCCTCTCCTCGCCCAGCCCGCAGGAGGCGATGGTCGGAGGAGATCTCGCGGCGGCGATGAAGGCTTTCTTTTGCGTCATTCATCCCGGGACGCCGACCGAAGCCGTTCCCGCCCGCAGGCGGGATTGCCTTCTCCGCCACAGGGCGGACCGTTTCGAGCGGGGAAACGGCGCTATGATAGACGCCATGGCGGCGCGCTGCGGGGCGGAAATTAAAACGGGCTGCCGCGTTAGCAGGCTGGAACCGGCGCGGGGCGAACAAAACGCGAAGGTTTTTTGGCGCGGCGAGGATGGCGCGGAGGAGGAAGCGGAAGCTGGGAAAATTATCCTGGCGGTCCCAGCCACCGA
>JAISRP010000138.1 GCA_031273585.1 Synergistaceae bacterium | reverse complement strand
GCGGTGGTGCTTCTGGAGATATCCGACGACGAGGTCGTCGGCAGGCTCGGAGGCCGCAGGGTATGTTCATCCTGCGGGGCGATATATCACGTCAGGAGGCATCCTCCGAAGAGAGAGGGAATATGCGATTCCTGCGGGGGCGGGGTGGCGCAGCGAAGCGACGACGTCGAATCCGTAATACGGGACAGGCTCGGCGTGTATCACCTGCAGACGTCTCCCCTGGCTGAGCACTATGAAAAACAGGGGCTGCTGCTGAGGGTGGACGCGACCGGCGACGTGGACGCCGTCCTGAAACGCCTCGAATCCCTGGGCATGTGCGCGTAATGGTTACGCTCAAAAAGCCCCCCGAGATCGAGAAGATGAAGCGCGCCGGCGCAGTGGTGGCCGACGTGCTGAACCTCATGAGGGATGTCATAAAACCCGGGATCGACACCCTGTCCCTGGACAGCGCGGCCGAGGACCTGATATCGAGGGAGTCCGCCTCGGCCTCGTTCAAGGGATACAGGGTGCGCGGCATCGATACCCCGTTCCCTGGGTCGATATGCGTCTCGATAAACGACGAGGTGGTGCACGGCATCCCGTCGAAGGATCGTTTCCTCGAGGACGGGGACATAGTGAGCATCGACGTTGGAGCGATGGTCGAGGGCTATCATGGGGATGCCGCGTGTACCTACCCGGTTGGAGACTCCGTCTCCAGGGAGAG
Organism: Synergistaceae bacterium; assembly: GCA_031273585.1. Classification (GTDB taxonomy): domain Bacteria; phylum Synergistota; class Synergistia; order Synergistales; family Synergistaceae; genus JAIRWR01. Next base: position 7,964 of record JAISRP010000138.1, on the reverse strand, counting down.
GGGCCTCCTCATGGAGACGACCCGGGAGGCCCTGCATATAGGTATGTCGCAGGCGAGCCCCGGACATACGCTAGGAGATATAGGCCATGCGATAGAGAAGTGGGTGTTGGGCAGGGGCTGCGGGATAGTCAGGGACTACGCCGGACATGGCATAGGCAGGAAGATGCACGAGGCGCCCCAGGTGCCCAATCACGGCAAGGCCGGGAGCGGGATGGTCCTGAGGGCGGGGCTGACGTTCTGCATCGAGCCGATGGTCATGAGCGGCGCGGAACCAGTCAGGAGCGCGTCCAACGGCTGGACCGTCCTTACGAAGGACGGCTCGGACGCCGCCCACTTTGAACACACCCTCCTGATTACGGCGGACGGTGTCATGATCCTGACGCCATGGGAATGAGTCGTGAAACATACTCCCTGTTCCCCCCGGGCAGTCTGGTTGTAGTGACTCGCGGCAGACACGCCGGCTCCTTGTGCGTTTCGCTCGGGGTGGTCGATGCCGAAAATAATGCTAAGATTCTGATTGCCGACGGCAGGCGTATCAGAGCCGGACGGCCCAAGCGGAAGAACGCGCGCCACGTGGAGAGGACCGGAGTGGTGCTTGGCGAGGTCGCGCAGCGGCTGGCAAGGGGAGAGGCTATCGACGACGGATGGCTGTGTGAGGTCATCGCTCGCAGCGGGAGATAGAGACTCTGCAACTTGTTCCTAAATGGAGGAGGATGGTTTGTTCGCATGGCAAAAGACGACGTCATCGAGGTCAAGGGCAAGGTCGTGGAACCCCTGCCCAACGCTATGTTCAGGGTGGAGCTGGAGAACGGGCACAAAGTTCTGGCCCACGTTTCGGGCAAGATGAGAATGCACTTCATTCGCATACTTCCGGGCGACAGGGTCCTGATACAGCTGACCCCCTACGACCTCACCCGCGGCAGGATAGTATACAGATATAAATGATATATCTTAACGCCATGAGCAATAAGACAGCGGCAGGGAGGATGTTGGTATAATATGAAAGTAAGGCCGTCGGTTAAGACCGTTTGCGAATACTGCAGGATCATCAAGAGGCACGGGGTGGTCCGGGTGATATGCAGCAGGAATCCGAGACATAAACAGCGCCAGGGCGCGAGGAGGTAGGGTCAAATGGCACGCATTGCAGGGGTCGACCTGCCAAGGGAGAAGCGAATCGAGATCGGGTTGACGTATATCTTCGGCATAGGGCTTTCGACGTCGAAAAAAATCCTGGCGACCACCGGGATCAGCCCGGACACGAGGGTGAAGAACCTCTCCGACGAGGAAGCCCAGAAGCTCCGTTCGGAGCTGGAGAACAACTACAAGGTCGAGGGTGACCTTCGCCGTGAGATAAGCATGAATATAAAGCGTCTCATGGACATCGGCTGTTACCGCGGCCTGAGGCATCGCCTGGGTCTGCCGGTCAGGGGGCAGCACACGAAGACGAACGCGCGCACCCGCAAGGGCCCCAAGCGTACAGTTGCCGGCAAGAAGAAGGTCACGAAGTGACCTTTGCTCATGACTAAGGGGGAATAATCAGGTGGCAAAGCGAGTACAGCGCAGGGGTAAGAGGAAGGAAAAGAAGCACGTCAGCTATGGCGTAGCCCATATTTACTCCACGTTCAACAATACAATAGTCACACTCACGGACAAGCAGGGCAACGCGCTCTCGTGGGCATCCGGGGGCAACGTGGGGTTCAAGGGCACGAGAAAGTCCACCCCATACGCGGCTCAGATGTCGGCGGCGCAGGCGGCCAAGCTCGCTCAGGATCATGGGGTCGTCGAAATCGACGTCGTCGTGAAGGGCCCAGGCCCGGGGCGGGAGTCCGCCATTCGTTCCCTGCAGGGCGCAGGTTTGCAGGTCAACGTCATCCAGGATGCCACCCCGATACCTCACAACGGCTGTCGTCCTCCTAAGAGGCGCCGCGTATAGGGAAGGGCCGATTCATCGTTAGGATCCGCGGGCTTGAGATCGAAAAAAACTGACGGGTTCTGCATTCTCGAACGGTGAAATGTCGTTTGGGCGATTAAATCGGCGCTTCCAAAGATTCAACTTCATCGGGTAGTGCAGATTTGCGCTCGAGTGTACATTGAAAGGTGGGGGAACTTTGGAGCATGCCCGATATGATATTATAGTCGAGGAGAGCAACTCCTCCTATGGCAGGATTGTCATAGAACCACTTGAGCGGGGATATGGGGTCACGCTGGGGAACTCTCTACGCAGAGTTCTCCTCTCATCCATATCCGGCGCTGCGATAACAGCGATTCGTGTTGACGGAGTTCTCCACGAGTTCACGACGGTGCCGGGCGTCAAGGAGGACATGATAGAGCTTCTCATGAACATAAAACATGTCCCGGTAAGGTCGTTCTCGCCTGAGGTCCGGATCCTTCACATCGACACCGAGGGACCGAAGGTCGTCACGGCGGCCGACATACAGCTGGACAGCGAGATAGAGTTCCCGGACCAGGATGCGGTAATATGTCATCTGGAGGCGGGATCCAGGCTTTCGATGGACCTCTACATCGAGGCCGGAACCGGTTATGCGCCGCTCGACCGGGCCAGGCCGGGATACCTTCCGGTGGACGCCCTGCTGGTCGACGCGATCTTCTCGCCGGCCAAGAGGGTGAAGTACGAGGTTCAGGACAAGAGGCTCGGTCAGAGGACCGACTACGACAGGCTGATCCTGGAGATTTGGACGAACGGGGTCGTAAACCCGGAGGATGCCGTCAGACAGGCGTCCTCGATACTGAAGGAATACTTCCTCAACATAGCGATCGCCGTCTCGCCGGACGACCCCGAGCTCTTGGCGGAGCTCAGGGGAGGGGATCCGCTGAAATCGGGCGATAAGGGCGCGTCAGGCGACGCGTCCGGCAAGAACTTTCTGAAACTTGGCGACAACCCGGCCTATGCGAGGCCGGTGCGGGATCTCGACCTCTCGGTCAGGAGCGAGAACTGCCTCATGAGGGGCGGGGTCCACTACATTGGCGAGCTCGTCTCGCGGTCACGCGCGGACCTGCTCAAGATCAGGAATCTTGGTAAAATTTCGCTGCGTGAGATAGAGGAGAAGCTGACGAAGTTCGACCTCACCCTCTCCGGCGAGGTCGAGGACGACACGGAGGAGGACCGCTTCTACAAGTGACGGCGGCGGTCGGGGTTCGGTTTGTGAGGAAAACGCTGATTTAATCGCTCGGACGATATTTTGTCGTTTGCGGATGCTAAGCCGAGGGGGGATCTTTACCCTTCGGGCATCTGTCGTTAAATCAGCCGTTCCTCCGGAAAAAATTTTGCGAAATAAACGCGCGAGTAAAGGGGAATAACATTATGAGACATCGTATGAATCTCAGGCGTCTTGGACGCTACGGCTCGCACAGGCGTGCGATGCTGGGGAACCTTGCGGCGAGTCTGTTTATCGAGGGCAGCATTATAACTACCGTCACGAGGGCGAAGGAGCTGCGGCGCGTCGCGGAGAAGCTGATAACGAAGGCCAAGTCCGGCGCACTTGCCGACCGGCGCCTCGTGATAGCCCGCATTCCTCATAAGGCCGCCGTCAACACGCTGTTCGACAGCCTTGCGCCGCGGTTTGCGGATAGGAACGGCGGGTACACGAGGATTGTCAAGCTCGCGAACAGGGTGGGCGACGCATCTCCGATGGCTGTCATACAGCTCGTTGAATAACTGTTTTCCGGAATAATGCAACCCGCCCCTATATTTTCAATGCAGGGGGTGACGTACTCCTACCAGGGCGCCACGGCCCCGGCCGTTACGGGGGTGGACCTCGAGGTGAACCCGGGGGAGTGGCTGGCCCTCGTCGGAGCGAACGGTTCTGGTAAGTCGACGCTCGCGAAAATTTGCAACGCCCTGCAGATACCGACGCAGGGCGTTTGTCGCGTCATGGGTCTCGACAGCTCCGACCCGGCGAATACCGGCGAGATTCGCCGGAACGTGGCGCTCGTCTTTCAGAACCCGGAGGACCAGATCGTGGCTAGCATAGTCGAGGAGGACGTGGCCTTCGGACCTGAGAACCTGGGGCTGCCCTCGGGCGAGATTCAGATCAGGGTGGACAGGGCGCTCGAGCTGACTGGGCTCTTGGAGTATCGCGGGAGGGGGTCGTCCTCCCTCTCGGGCGGCCAGAAGCAGAGGCTCGCCTTAGCAGGCGCGCTCGCCATGTCCCCATGCGCACTCGTCCTGGACGAGTCCACGTCGATGCTCGACCCGGAGGGGAGGGAGTCCTTTCTCGGGTGCATAGGCGAGTTGAACGCCCAGGGGATGACCATCGTCCAGATCACCCACAGGATGGAGGAGGCAGTGCGGGCGGGGCGCATCGCTGTGATGGAGCGCGGCAGGGTCGTGTGGGATGGGGCGCCCGAGCTATTCTTCGGCGGCGAGTATCTCAGGTGGGGCTTCGAGGAGCCCCTGGAGTTCGCCCTGCACCGCGAGCTGCTGGCAAGGGGCATCCTCCCCGGCGCCACGCTTCCGGTTGCGGAGGACATGCTGCGCTCGCTATGTCTATAGTGGTGAGCGAGCTCAGGCACACGTACAACGAGGGCACCCCAGCGCGATCCGAGGCGCTGAGGGGCGTGTCCGTCGTCATCGAGCGGGGACAGTGGGTATCGATAGTCGGGCACACCGGCAGCGGAAAATCGACTCTGGCCCAGCACCTGAACCTGCTCCTGCTCCCTCAGTCCGGCAGCGTGTCCATCGACGGCACGGACGTGACGAGGGACGCTAAGAACCTGAGAGGGCTCAGGCGGAGGGTCGGGCTCGTGTTTCAGTACCCGGAGCAGCAGTTCTTCGCTGAGACCGTCAGGGACGAGATAGAGTTCGCCCCCCTCAATTGGGGCGTCACGGGGCGCGAGCTCGACGAGTGCGTCGAGATGGCCGTCCGCTCCTCCGGGCTCGACCCCGCGCTTCTGGGCTCGAACCCATTCGCCATATCGGGCGGGCAGAGGAGGAGGGCGGCTCTGGCGTCCGTGCTATCCATGAGGCCGGACTACCTCGTGCTGGATGAGCCCACGGCCGGGCTCGACGCAGCTGGGATCCGAGAGCTCAGGCAGCTCATGGCGAGCGTCAGGGACGAGGGGATGGGCGTCGTCCAGGTCACTCACGACCTCGAGGGCGCGCTCGCCAACAGCGACAGAATACTGGTGCTCGAGAGGGGAGTGGGCGTGACCTGCGGGGACGCCGAGTCAGTCGCGGAATACCTCCTCCGCAGCCCCGTGCAGGGGCTCCTGATGCCGCCGCTGGCGCGCTTCATCGCGGGCCTTAGGGAGCGGGGAATCCACCTGCCCCTGACGGCCGGCGTGGGGGACGTGATAAATTCGCTCGAGGAGCGTCTCGGATGCGAAGTCTGAACAACATCTCCCTGGGGCAGTTCATCCCTGGGGACTCGCTCATACACAGGCTCGACCCGAGGTGCAAGATCGTATGTACCTTCATGCTGTTAGCCGGCCTCTTCATGGCGAGCGAGCCGCTGGACTTCGTCCTGTGGTGCGCGTTGCCGTGCCTGTTCTCCCGGCTCTCCGGGACATCCATGACGACCATACTGAAGACCGGGCGTCCGGTTGTGTTCCTCGTGGCCGTCACGGTGTTCATCAATCTGCTCTGGACGCCTGGGCACGAAATTTTAAGGATCGGGCCGCTGCGCGTAACCTGGGAGGGCATAACGGTCGCAGTCGGGATGGGCCTCAGGCTCTTCTTTCTCGTCATATTTGCTGCCATGCTCATGATGACCACGAGCCCGATGGATTTCTCGGCCGGGCTCGAACGGCTCATGTCGCCGATAGGACGCCTGGGCCTGCCCACCTCCGAGATGGCTATGATGATGACAATCGCTCTGCGCTTCATACCGACTCTGTTCGAGGAGACCGACAGGATACTGAAGGCCCAGATATCGAGGGGCGCCGACTTCGACAGCGGCGGCCTTATCAGGAGGGCCAGGAGCTTCGTCCCGGTGCTGGTGCCGCTGTTCGTGCTCGTCTTCCTGCGCGCCGAGAACCTTGCAACGGCGATGGAGTCGCGCTGCTACTCCCCGGGCGCGCCGAGAACGCGCCTGCACCCGCTCCGGTGGGCCGCCCGCGACAGCGTAGCCGTCATCTGCCTTTTCTCGTTCATAGCCGCGGTCGTGGCGCTGGACCGCCTAGTTCTGGGCGGCGTCAGGCCGTTTCGCTAGGGCGCGCTGGTGCCGAAGTACGCGATAGAGCTCTCCTACGACGGGACCGGCTTCAACGGCTGGCAGTCGCAGCCCGGAGGTGGGTCCGTGCAGGACTCGGTAGAGGAAGCACTCCGCGCGCTGGGGGAGCCCGCCCGCGCAGTCGGGGCCGGCAGAACCGACGCAGGCGTCCACGCAAGGGCTCAGGTGGCGGCTTTCTCGCTGTCGAAGGACTGGCCGCCGCGCAGGCTCACCGCCGCGCTCAACGCACACCTCCCGCCCTCCGTCTCCGTGATCAGGTCCGCCGCGGTCCGGTGCGAATTTCACGCCAGGAGGAGCGCCATCTCGCGGGAGTATCGCTACTTCATCTGGAACTCGCCAACCTGCTACCCCCATATCAGGCCCTACGTCCTGTGGCTCCCCGGCCTCTGCTACGACTGGGGCAGGGCGGAGCGGGCGGCTCGCCTGCTGGAGGGCCGGCACGACTTCCGCGCGTTTTGCCGCAAGGTCGACTGCCCCGATGTCACGGAGCGGACCGTGACGCGCGCAAAGCTGACTCGCAGGGGAAACCTCGTCGTCCTGCGCGTGGCTGCGGAGTCGTTCCTTACAAATATGATTCGCATAGCCGTGGGAAACCTGCTCCAGATCGCCCTGGGCAGGCGGGACGAGGCATGGTTGGCAGGACTCCTGGGCGGCGGACTGGACAGGAGGTCGAGCGCACAGACAGCAAGCCCATCCGGCCTGTTCCTGTGGAACGTCCTCTACGGCGAGAAAATAAACTGGGAGTGAGCGCGGCGGGATGCCGGTGGAGGGGCTAAGGGACCTTATCTCATCAACGGACAGATCCGTCCGCTGAGCCGCCCGCGAGAAATCATTTGTCGTCTCTCCGTTGAACTTTTTAAGAGTCCGTTTGACACAGCCGATGCTCTTCAGTCCCGCCCACTCTTTCTTTTGATAAGTAAGATTATCACAGACAGATTATCACAGAGGACAAAAAACGGATATTCTCAAAAAACGGATATTCTCATTGACTACGCCCATATCATTTGTGTATAATCCTTAAGTTGCGTACTTGCAAGGTATTGCGGGCTCGTAGCTCAGCAGGATAGAGCGACGGCCTCCTAAGCCGTAGGTCTCCGGTTCGACTCCGGACGGGCCCGCCAGTGACAGCCAGCCATTAGGGGATTTTCCTTGAAGCCTTTTTTTTAGTGCGCCACGGTTTTATCGTTTGAGTTGTCGCTGCGGTTGGCTCAAGCTCTGTAATTGGCATGTTAAACGCGGAATATTATATTATTCGTGCATAATCGCCCGGCGGCATTGACAAAACCCGAGTTACCTCGTATTCTTCGTTTTTATATGCAGCTAATATTTGTGCCGTTACGGCGTCGGGGGCGGAGTTTTTTTCCGGCGAAGGGCGTTTGCGCGGAGCATCAGATGAGACAGCCTTCCCAACAGGTCAGGCGCCCGAGATTTCCGGGAAGCGCCGATTTAATCGCCAAGCCTCGGGCCTGGGACGTTAAATCGGCTCTTCCCTTGGATTTATCGGACGCCTGTTAATGTTTGCAGTTAGACTGTTAAGGAAGCGCTGATTAAAGCGCCAAACGAAATTTTGTCGTTTGAGGATGCAGAGCCGATCAGGGTTTTAATCTTTACCCTTTAGGCCCCTAACGTTAAATCAGTCTTTCCTTGAATTTATTTTTTTTGGCAGGAGGGTGGTTTCGATGGATTTAATCAGCTCTCATCCCATACTGGATTATTCGCACGGACGGAGGGTGCCGTTTTTCTTCGACGGCAGGAGCATGGAGGGCTTCGAGG
>JAISRP010000342.1 GCA_031273585.1 Synergistaceae bacterium | reverse complement strand
CCAGCATCTGCTGCTCCCCGCCGGACAGGGTTCCGGCCGTCTGGTAGAGCCTCTCCCTGAGCTTCGGGAAGAGATGAAGTACGCCCTCCATGTCGGCCCGTTGTTTTTTGGCATCTGTCCTTATGTACGCGCCCATCTCGAGGTTCTCCGCGACGGTCATGTCGGGGAAGATGTGGCGTCCCTCAGGGATGAGGGCTATTCCGGAGCGGACGATCTCCTTGGTCTCGAGCGAGTCCAGCCTCTTGCCGTTCCACTCGATGCTGCCGGCGCCGAGTCTCACGACCCCCATGACGGCGTGCATCGTCGTCGTCTTGCCGGAGCCGTTCGCCCCGATCAGGGTAGTTATCTCGCCTCTTTTTGCCGTGAGCGAGATGCCGTGAAGCGCCTCCGTCCTTCCGTAGGAGGAGCGGACGTCGTCAAGCGTCAGCAACTTCAGCCCTCCCCTTTCCGAGATAGGCCGCCACGACGTCCGGATGGCTGTGAACGCTCTCCGACGTTCCCTCGGCGATCTTCTTCCCGTGGTCCAGGACCGTGATGACGTCGCAGTTGCCCATCACTACCTTCATGTCGTGATCTATCAGGGCGATGGTGTACCCGTCCTCCTTCAGGATTGAGAGCAGCTTTATCAGGTGCGCCTTCTCCGTGGGGTTCATGCCGGCGGCCGGTTCGTCGAGCAGTATGACCTTCGGCTTGGCCGCGAGCGCCCTCGCTAGCTCCACCAGCCTCTGCTGGCCGTAGGGGAGGCTGCTCACCGTCTTCGATGCCTTGTCCCCGAGGTCCACGAACCGCAGTGCCCTCATGGCCTCGTCCCTCGCGGCGGCCTCCCCCTGTGCGGCGCGCCTGCCGCCGAGCAGGATGGACAGGATGGGGGTGGGGGTGTGGATGTGCTGTCCGATCATCACGTTGTCGAGCACGGTCTGCTCCTTGAAGAGCCTTATGTTCTGAAACGTGCGTGCGATGCCGAGCGACGTCAGGATCTCCGGCCTCACGGACGGTATGGGCCTGCCCTCCATGAGCACCTCCCCCCTGGACGGCGGTATCATCCCGGTTATGACGTTGAACAGGGTCGTCTTGCCTGCCCCGTTGGGCCCTATGATCCCATGCACCGTTCCGGGTTTTATCTTAAACGATACGTCGTCGAGCGCCATGAGGCCGCCGAAGGCCCTGCTTATCCCCCGTATCTCCATGATGCAGTCCAGGGCGTCCGGCGCGGGCGTCATGAGTCCGCCTCAGACTCCTCTCGCGTATGTTTTTTGAACATGAGGCCAGCCAGTCCCTGCGGCATGTATATGACGGTTATGATGAGGATAAGGCCGTAAACTATCAGCCTGTAGGCCTGGAATGCGCGCAGCAGCTCGGTCAGCGAGACGAGCGCCACCGTACCCACGACCGCGCCGCCCACGGTTCTGCTGCCGCCCACGACGGACATGCACAGAAATGCCACCGAGTCGTCGAACGTGAAGTTGTCGGGGCTCGTCACGCCGGAGAAGGCCCCGTAGATTGAGCCCGCAGCACCGGCGAAAGCGGCGCTTATCATGAACGCGGCCGTCTTGTAACGGTCGACCGGGACGCCCATCGCCCTGGAGGCCAGCTCATCCTCCCTGATCGCTATGAACGTCCTGCCGATTTTGGAATCGGCCAGCCTTCGGGCGATGCCGGCGCCCAATATGAGCATGACCAAGATTAGGTAGAAGAACTCCCCCTCCGACGTTATCCGTATCCCGAAGATGTTGGGAAGCGGGATGCCGACGAGACCGGCCGCGCCCTTCGTGACCGGGGTCCAGTTTACCAGGACGAGCCGCACGATCTCGCCGAACCCCACAGTCGCCAGGACGAGGTAGGAGCCCGCAAGTTTCATCGCCGGCACCGCTATCACGAACCCGCACAACGAGGCGGACAATACCGCAAGTATCGTCCCAGGCAGCCAGGGGACCCCCAGGTCGAGGGCTGAAAGCGCGCTCACGTAAGTCCCGATGGCGAAGAAACCGGCGTGCCCCATCGACACCTGTCCCGTGTACCCGCTAAGCAGGTTGAGCCCCACGGTCACGAGACAGTAAATTCCCGCCAGGTTGATGACGTGGAGGTAGTAGACGTTCGTTATGACGAAGGGAAGGGATGCCGCGGCGAGAAGCCCGGCAGCCAGGTATATAAGATGTTTTTTTTCACTTTTCATCCGGATTTTCTCACAGCTTCTGCTGCCTTCGGCGGAGAAACAGGCCGGAGGGCTTCAGCCAGAGGAGGATTATCAGTATGGCGTAAGTTATGACGTCCCTGTAGCCGGAGCTGATCTGCCCTCCTGCCGCGGACTCGAGGAGCCCCAGAAAAAATCCGCCGCCGATTGCGCCGGGGATGTAGCCGAGTCCGCCGATCACCGCCGCGACAAACCCCTTCAGGCCGATCCCGGCGCCCATGTTGAAGGTCACGAAAAATATCGGCGCCACGAGGATGCCCGCCGCCGCCCCCAATGACGCGCTCACGGCAAAGGCCACGGCGTCGCTCCTGTTCGTATCCACTCCCATGAGCACCGCTGCGTATCTGTCCTGGGCGACGGCCCGGAGCGCGCGGCCCTCCTTCGTCCTCCTGAGCATGTACTGCAGCGCGAACATCAGCAGCAGCGCCATAGCCAGTATCAGCAGGTCCTGGGGCGTGATCCTCAGCATTCCGATTCCGATGGGATTGGAGCTGACCGGCGATTGTAGCAGTTGGGCGTTCGGCCCCCAGACGAGAAGGGCCACGTTTCTCGTCGTGATCGCCACCCCGAGCGTGGCGATCACGACGTTTATCGGCGGCGCGCCCCGCTCCTTGAGGGGTCTTAAGATGAGGCGCTGAACCGCGACGCCGACTGCCGCCACGAGCAGCATGGACAGGACGAACGATGGACCGAAGCCCAAACCCGCCAGGCTCATGAAGGTAAATCCAAGATAGGCTCCGAGCATGACCATATCGCCCTGCGACCAGTTGAGAACTCCGGAGGCAGTGTAGATGAGGCTGTAGCTCAGAGCCACCAGCGCATATATGGCGCCCAGGGGCAGTCCGTTCAGAAGATACTGCAAATGGAGACTTGGCCTCTGGTCACGTACAATCAGTTCTCAATCGTCTTGAACAGCTTGAAGCCGTCTCCCTCGATCGTCGTGAGGAGGATGTACTTGCCGGTGTCGTCCCCTTTTTCGTTAAACTTCGGCTCCCCCGTGACCAACTGCAGGCCGCTGGTTGAGGCGAGCGCCTCGCGGAATTTTTCCGCGTCGGTCGAGCCGGCGCGCTTCACCGCGTCCGCTATGATGTAGATGGTGTCGTAGGCCTGCGCCCCGTGCGGGATCGGCGTGTCCTTGAACCGCTCGACATATCCGTTCACGAATTTCGTCACGACCGCCTTATCCGACGCGGGGAGGAACGACTGGGTGAGGACGAGCCCCTGTATGGCGTCCCCTCCGAGCTCGATCAGCTTCTGAGCCGCCATGCCGGATGCGCCGAAGAACTGCGCGTTCAGGTCGAGCTGCCGGGCCTGTCTCACTATGAGGGCCGCCTCGGTGTAAAGCCCCCACAGGAATACCCCCTCGGCCCCCGCGTCCTTTATCGAGAGTATCTGCGGCTTGAAATCCTTGTCGCCGTTGTTGTACGTCTGAGCGGAGACGACCTCCAGCCCCTCCCTCTCGGCGGCCCCGGCCAGCAGATTCGCTCCGCTCTGCCCGTAGTCGTCGGCCGCGGTGAGCGTCGCTATCTTCTTGAAGCCCAAGTCCTCCTTGGCGTACTTTATGAGCGCGTCGGCCTGAAATTCGTCGTTGACCGCCGTCCTGAAGATCCACCTGTTCCCCTGCTCCGTGATGGTGGAGCCGGTCGAGCCGGCGGTTATCTGCGGGATGCCGGCCCTGCCGGTGATCACCATGTCCGCCAGGGTGGCCGAGCTGTTTATGGCGCCGATCAGAACGTGCACCTTGTCCTGCTGAATCAGTTTGTTAGTCGCGTTGGCCGACTTCGTCGGATTCCCCTCGTCGTCCTCGAAGAAGATCTCGAGCTTCCAGTCCCCGGCCAGATTCCCGGAGTTGATCTCGTCGACCGCCATCTGAGCCGCCTGATGCTGTCCCTGCCCGAGCTGGGCCGACCCTCCGGACTCCGGCCCAACAACGCCTATTCTGATTACGTTGTCGGCGCTCATCGCCGTTCCATAGGAGCAGAACACCGAAATACCAACTACAGCAACTGATACGAGGAAGAAGAACGCAGCTTTTTTCACCTTCACTGAGAATCCCACCTTTTCTTTTTTATATAGCGATTTAACATTAGAAGCCTAAAGGGTAAAGATTGAAAACCTTTGCTGTCACCGCAACCGCCATCGGCAAGATTCCACGCGGTTTATTCAATTAGCAATTTAAAAATAGAAGCCTAAAGGGTAAAGATTAAAACATGTCGGTCGCAGATTCTCTCCGTACAGCGCTGCGTGCCGAGGACAACGCGTTAGCCGAAACATCGGCGATTGAGTCAAGCTGATAGTCATATGGCAAAATGCGCAAATCAGCGTTTTCCCCCTGCCTGCAGGCCGCGGATGACCTGCGTTAAATTGCGGACGAGGTGTTCGTGATATCTTCTGCCGGCGTCCGCGTCGCTCTTGCTGGGGGTCCCCGTCGTCCCCCCTGCGAGCAGGGCGGAGCGCTCCATGTCCTTCGCGGTGCTCGGGACATAGCAGAGGGTATCCCCCCTGAAGCACGGGTCGACGGAGTAAAGAGGATGGGGCTCCACAGGGTTATCCCTGGCCCTCTCCATGTGAACTAACTGAGGCATCCTGTAGAGCATGTGCGAGGTCTCGATCTCCTCTGAGTGTCCAACGGGACCGAAGCCCGCCGTCTCCGCGAACTCCTTCGACATGTAGGCCGGATCGAAGATCACGACCTTGATGCCAAGAATGCGCTGAGCGCGCTCGGCGGCGATCTGCATCCAGGACACGTTCACTATCCTGTGCCCGTTGATCGCCACTATTTTGTCAAATCCGTGCCGGCTCAGGGATTCCATGACGTCGTAAAACAGCTCAATCAGCACCTCGGGCCGGATTGTTATGGTCCCTGGCAGGACCATGTGATGAGGGCTCCACCCGTACCAGATCGGCGGAACGGCGACGGTCTCCGTGGCCGACGCGCCATCCTCGGCCAGCATGACTGCCACCATAGTGTCAGTGCCGAGCGGAAGGTGGCATCCGTGCTGTTCCGTGCTGCCGATGGGAACGATAGCGACCCCCTTCGCCCGGTCCCTCAGAATTTTAAGCTCTTCCCAACTGTTCTCCTGCAGCCACACGCTCAAAACAATCCCCCCAGAACGAACTCCCCAGAGCCGATAAATATGCGGCACATGCGCAGAGACTGCGTCTGATCATTGACTTTGGAAGATTATCACCCAGAAATGAACGTGTCAAATTTTTTTCCAAATCCACAGAGGACCGTGGGCGCCGCCCACACCCGCCGGGGGACCAGTCCCCCGGACCCCCGTCTGTTTTTTTGTCTTCAGCCTACGGCTGAAAACAAAAAAACTTATTGGCGGTCCCCGTTCCTCCGCGAGGGAGGACTCCCCCCACCGCCAGCGGTCCCCCTCCCTCCGCGAGGGAGGTAAAAAAATCAGCGCGACGCCCCAAAACGCCCCCTCGCGGAGGGGGCTGTCGCGTAGCGACTGGGGGAGTCTCCTAAGAAGCCGCTGGTTGTTCAGAATATTGGCGACTTCTTAGGAAACTCCCCCAGTTGACTCCCCCAGTCGCTGCGCGACAGCCCCCTCCGCGAGGGGGCATTTTTGGGGCGTTGCGCTGATTTATTACCCCCCTCAAGAGGAGGGGGCGTTTTTGGGCGCTATGCTACGGCGTCCTCCGTTAGGGG
>JAISRP010000313.1 GCA_031273585.1 Synergistaceae bacterium | reverse complement strand
AGGCCTCGGTCGCTCACGGTCAGGGCGGAGGCCCCGAAGAACTCGAGGAGCTCCCCCAATTAGCCGGCGCCCGCTAGTATTATATCCGCCCGCTTCGGATCGAGCCCCTTTATGGAGGTCCGGTCCGAGACTTTCATCGAGGAGTAGAGAGCTATCTGGCGCTCGATCCCGGCGCGCCCCAGGGACGAGCCGGTGATCCTCGCCGGATCGTGGGAGTCGAGCGCCAGCTCGACCGCGGCCAGGGTGGTTATGGTGCCGCCTATCCCAGCGCAGCACCCGTCCTTGCGGGTGGCGCTCGCCATGCTGGAGACCTCCGGGCTCCCCTCGAGCAGCGAGCTCACGTAACACGTGGCGTCGCTGACCGCCCCAACCGGGACGGGCCCGTCGTATGCGCCGAAGAACCTCCTGTGAAGCGACAGGGCCCCCACGGGCAGGCTGCGGCTGCTCCTGATGTCGGGGCCCGCGCCCGTCACGATCTCGCTGCTGCCGCCCCCGACGTCGAAGACGAGGAGCTCCTTGCGGGAATCCCCCTCGCCCAAAGCGCCGACGGCCGCCATGTACGAGAGGCGGGCCTCCTCCTCGCCGCTTATCGCCGTGATCGTGACGCCGCAGGCGTCCCTCACGGCGCGGATGAAGTCGCACGAGTTAGCGGAGGCGCGTACCGCCTGGGTCCCTATCGCCCTTATCTCGGCCGCCCCGAGCGACCGCGCCTCACCTGCCATCTCGGATATCACTGATAGGGCCCTGTCCATGGCGTCGGGGCTCAAGACGCCGCTCGAGTCGCTGCCCTCGCCCAGACGCGCGATCGTGCTCCTGTCCAGCAGGACCTCCATGCCTCCGCCCGCATAGTCTGCCACCAGCAGCTTGATTGAGTTGGTGCCCACATCGATAACGGCCCTCGCAGTCATGAAACTCCCCCCGCCCGAACAACTCGTATAGCAATTTAACAATAGAAGCCTAAAGGGTAAAGATTGAAAACCCTTGCTGTCACCGCAACCGCCATCGGCAAAATTCCACGCGGTTTATTCAATCTGCTATATCTGAGAACGAAAAAGCTCCCGGCTGGCCGGGAGCGGCATATTGCGTATTTACGGCGGCCCGGGCTACTTGCCCGCGCGCTTGTGCTCGACGTTTATGAAATGAAGCATCTCGTCTAATATCCTCTCGGCGTCGTCGTACGATACCTGGCATGTGCCGACGGCCTTGTGACCGCCCCCCCCGTACTTCAACATCAGGGAGCCCACGTCCACGGTCGACGTGCGGTTCAGTATGCTGTACCCGACGGCGAACACGCAGAACTCCTTGTCCTTCCCGTCGAAGATGCGGATATTTATGTTCTGGTACGGGTAGAGAGCGTATATGACGTGCCTGTTGCCGACGTAGGTCTCCGGCACGTCGCGGAGGTCGGTGACTATGACGTCGCCCTCGGCGCGCGAGTACTCGAACATCATCTGAAGGAAGTGCGGCTTGTGCTCCTCGTACCTGCGCACGCGCTCCTGCATGTCCTCCATTGCCAGGATCTCGTCCACGCTCTTGGTCCTGAGCTCCTCTATCAGCATCATCATCAGCTGGTAGTTGGAGACCCTGTAGTCCCTGTAGCGCCCGAGCCCCGTTCTGGGATCCATCATAAAGGAGAGCATGACCCACCTCTGCGGGTTTAAAATTTCGTCCCTCGTGAACTGAGCGGAGTCCGCCTTGTCAGCCGCCTCGAGCATCTCCTTGAAGCGGCCGAGCTTCTCGTCGCCGCCGTAGTATTCGTATATGACCCTGGCGCAGCTCGGCGCGGGCCAGCTCGACCCCTTGAATTCGACCTTGTCGGCCGCGCCGCGCTCCGCCTCGCTGGTATGATGATCGAACCAGATGCCGCAGCCCGGCACATACGGGATGTTCACCAGTATGTCATTCTCAGTGGCCTGCACCAGCCCGTCCTGGATGTCCTTCGGGTGGACAAATTTTATCTCCTCATACATACCCAGTTCTTTCAGAAGAACTGCACACATAAGTCCGTCATAGTCTGAACGAGTCAGGAGCCTCATGCAACTACCTCCCACTGTCGAATTGAAAGTATTATATCCTAATTTCACGAACGAGGCAAAACACGCCATTTATATTTATACTATCTTTTTCCAAATTCGTCCATTACCGGCTCACACGATTACGGCAAACAGTCCTCCCCCTCCGAGGTCCTGACGCTTGGAAAAATTTTCCATGCATCTCCGCCGCGGTTCGACTACATCCCTGCCACGCAAAAACATATTATCATTTTTCCCGTATAATTGACAGTGTGAAGGGAGTCAAAAAAATGATTTCATCCCACCCTGCGGCTCACCTCGGCCTGAAGCGCTTTTGAAACTTCCCCTGCCCGTCCGAGCAGTAGACGACTGACGCCGCCTTGTTCCAGGGGCTGTGATTTCTGGGGTCGATGGACAGGGTGGCGTGCGACAGGGGCAGGTTCCTTGTGGAGAGGAGCGCGTGCCTCAGCGCCTCCCCCTGAAAGCCCTGGGCCCTGAAGAGCGCGTCCGCTATCCAGCGCACCGAGTCGTAGGAGAGGAGCGTCCCCGCGAAGTCCTCCCCGGAGATGGATTCGTTGTACTTGTCCCTGTAGCTCGTCTGAAACGACAGCAGCTGAGTGTCGTCGGGGCTCGCTGGGACGATCCACCAGCTGTCGTCTATCGACGGGCCGGACGCGGCCGGGAGCGAGTCGCTGTAGGCCGTCCCCACTATCGTCCCCCCGTAGCCCGACCTGCGGAGCATGATTATCACGGCGGCCACGTCCGGCGCGCGGTTCGATATGAACACGGCCTCGGCCCCGCTCGATATCACCTCGGAGGCGGAGGCCAGGTCGAGCGCCCCCCTTCGTGTGTAGTGAACCTCGCAGGTTATCTCAAGCCCGAACTCCCCGGAGAAATCGGCGAACGAGTCCCGTATCTCCATGGAGTCGTGGTCGTCGGCGTTCGAAATCACCGCGACCTTCCTCCTGCCGAGTCCCCGCGATATGAAGTACGCGCCCAGCCTCCCCATGTACAGGTTGTCGTAGTTCATGCGGAACGAGTACAGCCTCGGTCTGTCGCCGGCCGCCATCGTGACGCCAGAGAGGCTCGACTCCGTTATGATCAGCGGTATCTCGAGCTCGTCCGCGGCCTCCGCCAGGGCCATATTCACCTCGCTGCCGGCGGCGGAGATGACTGCGTTCACCCTGTTGTCCCGGACGAGGCCCGCAAACGAGGCCGCGGCGTCGGCCGGGTCCTCGGGGATGTCCCTGCCTGAGATGCGCAGCATACGCCCCTTCACCCCGCCCTGTCCGTTGATCTGGTCCGCCGCCAGCTGGGCGGCCTTCAGCCTCACGTGTCCCGATGCCGCGTCCGCCCCCGACATGTGAGCCAGGAAGAGCACCCTGTGCTCGTCCGACATCGGGTACCGCGACTCCGTTATGCGGACGAAGAGCCACAGAAACAGGGCGATGATCCCGAGCAGCAGAAGTCCGTTGCGGAGGGTTTTCCTTCTCATTCCAGACGTGCGCGGGCGCTTTGCCAGGGCGCCGTCGATCTTCCGGAGAAAACCGCTTCTGGCCTCCACCGGTCCGTCGGGCGGCGCATCCCACGCCTTGGCCGAGTCCAGGATCTCGTCTATGGCGTATACCGCCCAGACCGCGGCCGAGCGGGTGAACCCGAGGTTGTCCCTCAGGCGGTCCATTGCCCTCTCCTGATCCGAGGAAAACTCGTCCGCGGACGGGAGGCCCCCGCCCCTCGAGAGCTCGCGCAGGGCAAAACAGAGCACGAATATCTCGTGACGCCCGTCCGGGCACCTGTCCTCCAGGAGCTGCCCCAGCCGCTCCGGATCCTCCAGAAGCTGCAGCCCGTAAGTCCTTATCAGTTCGCGAGCGATCGCAACAGGCCTGTCGTTCAACCGTCCATCCTCCATTCGCGCGGCGGATCAAAAAAAATCAAGAGCCGTTCATTTTTTTCATCTCAAATTACCCTGTGGCCTTATAGTGCAAATACCGATATAATAGTATAAAATGAGACTTCGGCAAATTGGACAGGGTATAAATATTCCAGGCTGATTTTACCCAATCCATGGAAGGGGAGAGTTTTTTGAAAACCAGTTCTTCTTACAAGATGAGAATTTCCGTACACGACCTGCTCAACTATCCCAACGCCTATCTTTCCCGCGACGTTCTCTCGCAAACCGGCTCCACCGTGCTCATCCCGAGCAGGGTCCCGATAAGCAAGCTCACCGAGGGATTGGAAAACCCCAAAAGGATAATCGACTCGCTCGAACGGATGAACATCCGGAACATAGATATAGAAATTCCGCAGGAGATCGACAGCGAGGAGGTCATGCTGCGGCTCGCGGAGCTCGACCCCTCCGTGACCATAATAGACAACGAGGTGACTCAGAACGCCCAGGCCGTCATGGGCGACATATTCAACAACGTGACGATAAACGAGAAGTACAGCATCCCGAAGGACGACGTCGAGGATCTCGGGCGCACGCTCTCCAGGGAGGTCAACAAGGTCTCGCAGATAGCCCTCAGCCTCATGTCCTCGGACAACGACACGTACACCCAGAGCCACGCGCTGAACGTCTCCCTGCTCGCGGGATACATTGCGAAAAAGCTCGTGGAGGCCAAGAAGGCCCCGGCGTCCGTGATAGAGAAGGCCACTCTGGCGGGCCTTCTGTTCGACATCGGCAAGACCACGATACCCAAGGAGATACTCAACAAGTCCGGCGCGCTGAACCAGAGGGAGATGGAGATCATGAGGGGCCACATCGGGGCCAGCATCTCCATGTGCAGGGAGGCCGGCATCATGGACAAGGAAGTTCTCGACGGCATAGCGACCCATCACGAAAAATACGACGGCTCCGGCTACCCCAAGGGGCTCGTCGGAACCCAGATACCGATCATAGGGCGCATACTTGCCGTGGCGGACACGTTCGACGCCATGACCTCGTCGCGGGTTTACAAGGCGGCCGTGTCGTCCAAGCTGTCGTTCAACTTCATAATGAGCGCGAACGAGACCTCGTTCGATCCCGATATATGCAAGATCTTCATCGCCGGCATGGGCGTGTACCCGCCCGGCAGCGTGGTGGAGCTGTCGAACGGCGTGATAGCGACCGTGGTCGCCATGACGTCCGGCAACCTGCTTCAGCCGAAGGTGGCGATAAAGGAGAACGGGTCGCCCAAGGTGATAGACCTGGCCGCAGAGAAGCTGTTCATAAAGCGCTCCATGGACGTGGACCCCCGCGACGACGTCAACTTCCTGGAGGACACGTCCTGGCCGTAAGGTCGCGCGGGCTTCCGTGCCTGGGTTTATGCATCGGGGAGTGTTCTTGTCGCCGGCGCCGGTCATTCCGGCGATTGAAGCTGTGACGTTATTTTCGTTATGTCCGCCTCCGCCGTCCCATCCTTGAAGCGGAGGCTTATCGCATCCCCGGGGCCGAGAGTCGCTACGCCATTCACCACCGCCCCTCTCGAATCGCGGCATATCGCGTATCCCCTGCCAAGGACCGCCAGGGGGGATAGGGCATCTAATGTTGACGCCGCGGAGGCGATCGCGGCCTCGTTTCTCTCGATCACCCTCGTAATGCCGAACGACAGGCGCTTCTCCGACAGGTCGAGTGACGCGTCGGCCCCCTGCATCAGGCGTCCCATCATGCGGCCGAGCCTCTCGCCGGACCGCTCGAGGACCGATGAGAACGCCTCGCAGGTCCGCAGCACGCCGGAGGATATCAGATCCAGCCTGTGCGACAGCAGGCTCGATATCTCGCCCCTGTCGGGAAACACCCTCTCCGCCGCGGCGGACGGGGTCGGGAGCGCGGCGTCGGCCGCCATGTCCGCGAGCGATCTGTCCGTCTCGTGCCCCACTCCGGTCACAACCGGGACGGGACAGCTCCTTACGGCCCGGACTACGCGCTCGTCGTCGAACGGGGAGAGGTCGTCCCTGGCCCCGCCCCCCCTGGCCAATATGAGGCAGTCGATGCCGCTCATGCCCCGGACGGAGGCGAGGGCGTCCGCGACCTGCGAGGGCGCCTCCACTCCCTGCACCATCGCCGGTATTATCACGATATTTACAAACGGGGATCTGCCGAGCGAGACCTTGAGTATGTCCTGCAACGCCGCCCCGGTCGGGGACGTGACCACCGCCACCTTGGACGGATATCTCGGCAGCGGCCTCTTGTGACGAACGTCGAAGAGCCCCTCCCTTTCGAGGACGGCGCGGAGCTCCTCCTTAGCCCTCGACTTCGCGCCCGCTCCGAGCGGGAGGATCCGCGTGGCGTAGAGCTGATACGAACCGCCCTTGGGGTATACGTCCACGCTGCCCGTGACCATCACCTCGTCGCCGTCCTCGGGCCACGAGATGACGCCTGACGCGTGTGACCTGAACAGGACCCCCGATATCCTGGACTCCCGTCCGAGCAGCGTAAAGTAGACGTGCCCGCTGCTGTGCCGCTTGAAGTTCTCGAGCTCCCCACGCACCGCCACGCCGCGCAGCGCGGGCGAGCCGTTTATCGTGCTCTTTATCACGGCGGACAGTTCGTCGACCGTCTGCACCCTGCGCTCAGGCGCGCGCTCGTCCGGCGGAAGCATGAACGGCATGGGAGAGGCGTGAGACATGCTATCCCTCCCCCTCTGCGGCGCCCGAGTCTCCCTCTCCGCCGCGCCCGCCCGGACGCTCAGAGCGGACTATGCGCCCGAGCACGCCGTTCACGAACCTGCTCGACTCGACGGTTCCGAACATCTTCGTGAGCTCGACCGCCTCCGATATGGCAACTGCAATGGGGACGTTTTCTGTGAGCAGGCCCTCGCACAGGGCCATCCTTATAGCGGCCCTGTCGACCGCCACCATCCTCTCGGTGCGCCAGCCGACGATGTGCTCCCTCAATATGTCGTCAATCTCCTCGCCCCTCTCGACGGAGGCGGAGACGAGGGATCTCGCGTACTCCTCGACGCCGGGGCTTTCGTTCTCCCACGGGAACATCGCCATCGCTTCCTCGGGCGACAGGTTTGAACGCAGATCCAGTTCATACATCAATTGCAGGGCGATTTCCCTCGCCCTGCGCCTTCGCTGCGGTAAGGTCTGCCTGCCCAAGAGATCATCTCCTGAAATCTTTTATGTCGCTGATCAGTTTGGATACCAGCTTGTTTCCGTCCTCGGACAGAGCCAGCCACGACGCCACGTAGCCGCAGCACGTCATCCCGGCCACCCATGCGATCCCTATGACGCCTAAGTTCGCGAGACCCGCGGCTCCTCCCGCGGCGGCGGCCCAGAAAATCGGCTTTCTCCACATGGGCTGGCCGCCGGGGAGGTCGCTCGGGGTACTTCTCGTCCAGTGAACGTGAACGGCTATTCCCATGGGTTTGAAGAAGATCTCGAACTTATCCATTATGGCAAGCCTCTTCTGCGGGTCGTCCACGTCGGGAAGCGTTATGTATATGTTGAGCAGGTTCTGATCCCCGACGAAGGAGACTTCCTGGCAGTAGAAGTCCGGCGGCAGGCGTTTCGCTACGATTTCACGGAAAGCCTCGCCATCCAGCCATATCTTGCCCCTCTTTGTGATCGTCCATAGAAACAGCATCCTACAACCCCCTCAGGGTACGCTGATTTTTGGCCCCTCTACATCTCCTCTCCGTACGTCCCGTCCAATGTCTCCTCCGACTCCGGCCCGGCCGGAGAGTCCGACTGCGACTTCTTCTCGACGAATGTGATTCCCTGAACGTAGACGTTCACGGCCTTAACCGAGTACCCGGTGTAGCGCTCGACCTGATCCTTGACGGCCTCCTGCACATCCCAGCAGACGTCCGGTATGCGGAGGCTGTACTTTACGGAGATGTACGTGTCCACCTGAATCTCCGGCGAGTCCCCGTCCGTTATCGTTATCCTGACCCCGTTTGCCGCCTTGCGCCCCATGCGAAGGTTCGCCATTAGGCCGGGATTGGCCGGCTGAACGCCGTCCACCGACAGGAGCGCCTTCACAGCCAGCTGGGCTATAACGTCCTCCGAGATGCGAATTTTCCCCTCAAGCCCGGTCTGGTCCACAGTGGAGGACTCTATTCCCTCCTGATGTTCCTCGTTCGCCGCAACCTCGAGCTGCTCGTTGGAATCCATACTGAAACCTCCTTCCGGTATTGGACCGGCGATCCCGCCCCTCGTCGGGGCGGACCGCCGGATGCGGATAAAGGGACTGCCCCTGCTACCCCTTGAACGGCTCGCCGCAGTGAGGACACAGGAGATCCTCGTCCTCGTCGTAGGCGTCGGGCTGGTAGAAAAAGTCCTTCCCGCAGAGGGGACACGTCGTCGCCTCGTACTCCTCCTCGTCCTCGTCCTCCAATTCATCCTGACAGCCGCAGTGCGTGCCAGCCATATCGGGGTCCAGCTCCGAGCGCAGCTCCATCACCTCGTCCTCGAGATCCTCCACATACTCCCGGATGTCGTCCTGGGACTCGGCTATGTCGTCGAGCTCCTCGGCAATGGAGTCGAGCGCACCCAACAGGGCCTCATGAAACTTGGTCATGCCAGCGTTCTCAGACACATTCTGTCCCTCGATCAATCCACGCAGGTACGCTATCCGCTCACGCGCGCTCATCTTTTGCTCCCCCTTCACCGTATAGTGTTCAGCCCTTCCTCGCCCTCTCGAGGTACTCCCCCGTCCTGGTGTCGACCACTATAGTCTCGCCGTTTTCAACGAAGAAGGGCACCGTGACCACGAGCCCGGTTTCCGTCGTGGCCGGCTTGCCTCCGCCTGATGCCGTATCGCCCTTGAAGCCCGGAGCCGTGTCCGCCACCTTCATCTCCACCGACTTTGGGAGCTCTATTCCCATGATCCGCCCCTCGTACATGTCGAAGCTCACTTCAAGGTTATCTATGAGATATTTTATTGCGTCGCCCAGAACCTCCCTCGACAAAAACACCTGATCGTACGATTCCATATCCATGAATACGTAGTCGTCCCCGTCCTGATACTGATACTGAGCCGGCCTCTCGTCGAAAATTATGCGCTCGAAACGCTCCCCGGACTTGAAGGACTGCTCCACGGAGCTGCCAGTCTCGAGGTTGCGGAGTTTTCCGCGGACGATCGCGCCGCCCCTGCCCATCTTATGGTGGGAGCATTCGAGGATCGACCACATGCCCCCCTCCCACTTGATCTTCAGCCCAGGTCTGAAATCGCTCGTATCCACTATTTGTGCCATTGACAAACCTCCCAACAAAATTTACGGCAGAACCGGCGCGGTGATAAACCGCGCCGCGCGCGAGCCGTTTTCGAGCAGATGCGCAAAACCGCGGGCGCCGCCCGCGCCCACCGGGGGACCAG
>JAISRP010000261.1 GCA_031273585.1 Synergistaceae bacterium | reverse complement strand
GACTCGCCTATTGCGCCGACGGGGCAGACCTCCCTGCATATCCAGCACCTCACGCAGGATGACGGCTCGAGCGCGGGAGATATTCGCAGGAGGCAGTGAGCCAGGCCTCGGAGGAATGTTGGAAGCGCCCGCAGCGCCCCGCTCGACAATTTAAAGCCGACGGACGGTATTTCGGACCACTCCGCCCCGACGAGCTCTATCTCCGACTCGTCCCCCGGCCCGATGCCCCGGCGGACGGCGGCGCTCATAAGGGGGATTGCGCCAGGGTCGCCGAAGCACATCATCCGGCACAGCACCCAGTCAACTGCCAGGGCGTTCCTGCCCGCAGCGATCCAGCCGACCTGCCGCGGCGTCCCGTGCGACGGACCGTCTCCCTCCATTCCGACCACCGCGTCGACGATGTTGAAGTCGGGCGGCCTTATGGAGTATATGTCTACAATCGCGTCGGCAAGATGTACCTGGGACGCCGAGCGGTGGGACCTCTTCCTGGTCTCGATGTCGGCGGTCCCGAATATGTTCTTGATGCAGCCGGACATCTCCGTCTCGACGTGGGTCTTCAGTTTCGGCGCGTTTATGCAGTACGGCGCGTCGAGATATCTGGCGGAGATCCTGGCCTCCCTGAGGGTGCGGAACGTGCCGAGCGCAACAGTCCTCGCCCCGAGATCCGACAGGATGCCCACGCTCACGCCGTCCGCGGCGGAGAGGGCGTCCATCCCGGTAGTTTTGAACAGCCGATCCGAGTCGGTGAATACATATCCTGGGTTGTCCGCGATGCGGATGTCGGGGACGCAGCCTGCGCTGCGCGATATCTCCGATACGATCGCCCTCAGAATGGAGGGGTTGGTTGTGACGGCGTCCTCGGGGGGAGAAGGGGAGAGCGCGTTCGCCTTTACTAGGACGGAACGGGGGATGGGACCCGGCAGTCCGCCGGCCCTCTCCACCGCGACGCGAAGGGCGCATTCAACCTCGTCATCGCCGTAGCCTGTGCAAGCCGTGAGTCCGACCCGGGATTTCTCCGTCAAAGCGTCCCGCCCCCGGCGGCCGCCACGTAGGCGCAGATCCCGGCAGCCGCGCACGTGCCGCATTCGGGGCGCCTCGCGTGACAGACGGCCCTGCCGTGCTCTATCATGTTGAGGTGCCCGCCCCCGCACCGCTCCGGGGGAACTACGGATTCCAGAAATTCCTGTATTTTCTCGGGGGCAGTCCTCTCCGGAACGAGTCCGAGCCTCCTGGATACCCTCGCCACATGGGTATCCACGGGAAACGCAGGCATCCCCAGATCGAAGACCATGACGCAGGCGACGGTCTTGGGACCCACCCCGGGAAGGGCTGAGAGGTAGCGCCTCGCGTCCTCTGGGCTCCAGCCGTGCATCGCCTTCAGGGTGAAGCCTCCGAAGTCGGCGTCGATCCGGGCCAGTATCACACTCATCCGAGATGACTTCGTCTCCCCAAGGCCAGCCGGGCGGATCAGCGCGGCTATCTCGGCGGGGTCGAGCGCAGCCACCTCGTCCCACGTCGGATACTTCTTCCGCAGGGCGTTGTATGCCATGTCGCGGTTTCTGTCGTTCGTGTTCTGAGACAGCAGCGTCAGGATGAGGCCGTCCAGCGGCTCGCCTGTCGAGTACTCCTCCGGAGGAGTGCGGTCGTTGCCGTACAGGGCCTCCAGGATGTCGAGCGCCCGCAACACCGACCCCTCCGGGCCAGATCCTTCGAGATCGGTCTGCGGGCCCTCGGGTTTAACGGAGCCTCCCGGCGCCGGGCCTCGACCCCTCTTCGTCGTCGTTATCCTGCTCATCTTCCTCGTAATCCTCCCCCGGCTTTTTGCGCGAGCCCGAGAGCTTGCGCCTGAACTTCGCCGAACGCTCGACCCATCTGCGGAGGCACGCCTTGGTCATGCCGTGGATGCTGTCCTCGGGATATTCGCCGCTCTCGTCCGGCCTGCCGGCGGGCGTCCCTGTCAGTATCTCGATGCCCTCGTCCACCGTCGAGATGGCCCATACCGAGAACATGCCGTCCCGAACCGCATCGAGCACGTCGTCGCGGAGCATGAGGTGTTTGACGTTCTGGATGGGGATCATCACTCCCTGAGTCCCGGTCAGCCCGCGTGACTTGCAGTACCCGAAGAAGCCCTCGATCTTCTCGTTGACGCCACCTATCGGCTGAATGCCCCCGAACTGATCGACGGAGCCGGTCACGGCTATGTCCTGCCTCAGAGGGGCTCCAGAGAGGGCGGACAGGAGGCAGTAGAGCTCCGTGGACGAGGCGCTGTCCCCCTCTATGCCGCCATATGTCTGTTCAAACGCGAGCCTGGCCGATACGGATATCGGCATGTCCTGGGCGTACATCCTCCCCAGGTAGCTCGACAGGGTCAATACCCCCTTGTTGTGTATGGGGCCCGCCATCTTGACCTCGCGCTCTATTTGCACCACGCCCTCCTGCCCCATGAACACGTTTGCGCTGATGCGCACCGGGTGGCCGAACGTGTGGTCCACCAGGGATATCACCGTGAGTCCGTTGATCTGGCCCACGGCGCTGCCGCTGGTGTCTATCCTGATGATGCCGGTCTCGAAAGCCCTGCGGTAACGCTCCTCAACGAGGTTCGACCTCTGGATTTTCTCGTTTACGGCCTTCTTGACGTGGCGTAGGCCGACGCTCTCCGCCCCGTCCATGCGGGCCCAAACCGTGGCCTCAGTTAAGATCTCGGAGATCCTGTTGAACTGCGTCGACATCCGGTCCTGGTCGTCCACGAGCCGGGAGGCGTACTCGATTACCTCCGCCACTGCCTCGGCGGTGAAGGGTATCTTGCCGTCGTTGTCGACGAAGTGAGCGATGACGCAGGCCAAGCTGTACTCCATCTCGCCGTTCCGCGGCATGTCGGACTCGAAGTCCGCCTTGATCTTGAATATTTTCTGAAACTCGGGGTCGTACAGGTTGAGCAGGTGGTAGAGGTAGTACGTTCCGACCATGACGACCTTCACGTTTATCGGGACGGCCTCTGGCCTCAAGGACGACACCGGGATATAGCCCAGGTGCTCGCCCAGGTTCTCTATCGTGAGCTCCTGCGACGAGAGAACGCGTTTTAAGGCATCCCACGCCATGAACTGCCTCAGCGCGTTTTCGGCCTCGATCAGGAGGTAGCCGCCGTTAGCCCTGTGGAGGGCCCCTGCCTTTATCCTGTGGAAGTCGGTGTAGAGGTAGCCCTGACGGCTCTCGTACTCTATCTTCCCCATGAGGTTGTAGTAGGTCGGGTTCGTCTCGCGGACGACCGGAGCCCCCCCCTCGGGGTCGTTTGAGACGAACACGTTGACTGTAAATCTGCTGAAGTCGACCTCCGCGTTCTCATCCCTCGTCGCTGCCACGAACATCCCGAAGTTCTCGATGATGTCCTCGGTGAGCTCGTCCATCCACTTCGTGAGCTTGCCGTTCTCAGGGAATTTTTCGCGGAGCTCCGATAGGATCGGCTGAATCGAGTTCCTGCAGATCTCCCCCTCCAGCTCCTTTATCTTCTCCTTCAGCTCCTTCTCGCGCTCCCTCATGGTGCGGAGCGTCTCGAGCGTCCTCTGGGCTATCTCCTCCGATTTTCTCTGAATCTCGCTCTGCTCCTCCTCGGTGAGCCGCTCGAACTCGTCCGGCTGCATCTCCCTCGTGGCAGGAGCCGGCTCTTTCGGCGGAGCGGCCTCGGAGTCGTCGGCCTGAGCTGGCTCGCCCTCCCCGGCCGGGGCCTCCTCGGAGTCTCCAGGCTCATCCGCCTTGACGAGCGGCAGGTTTACGAACCCCTGGGGCGTCCTCTTGATTGAGAAGTTCTGCTCGAGGGCGTAGGCGCGCAGGCCCTCCATCAGCTCCCCGACGCTTTCCTGAAACGCCTTCACGAGCTGGGCCTTGTTGTCCTCGTACTCGCTGTTGTCAAACGCCTTCCCCAGGTTCACCTTGAGGTCCTCGACGAGCTCCTCCATGGAAGTCGAGAGGGCCCTGCCGCTCCCGGCCGGCAGGTTGATGACGACCGGCTCGCCCGGCTCGTCGAAGTTGTACACGTAGACCCAGTCCTCAGGGGCATCCATTCCGGCGGCCCTGTTCTTCATCGCCTCCAGGGTGTACGTGGTCCTCCCGCTGCCCGGATCCCCGACCACGAAGAGGTTGTACCCCTTCCTGTCCACCTCGAGAGCGAAGGATATCGCGTCGACGGCCCGGCTCTGACCTATGAGCTGCTTCATGCAGGCAAGTTCTTCCGTCGTCCTGAAGCCGAGCGACTCGATGGAAGTCCTCCTGCGAAGGTTCTCGATCGGCACTATTTTGGACTCAATCAATGACAAGAACAATCCCCCCCAACGTGGTAGATCATAAATCCCAGGACGCCGTTCTGTCCATCGATATATTCAAGCAAAAGGGGAGGCGATGATCATCGTCTCCCCTTTGTCTTCACCTGTTTTAAGTAGTACGCTCTAGTATATTGCAGGTCAACCGGATAGTATTTTCTTCTTAGTGATGAAGATTAAATCGATACTCTCGACTACAGCTTTACTACGTCGGAAGCCTGAGGCCCCTTCGTACCCTGAGTGATCTCGAAGGAAACCTTCTGACCCTCGTCGAGGGTCTTGAATCCTTCTCCCTGAATAGCGCTGAAGTGGACGAAGACGTCACTGCCCTCATCAGTTGTGATGAACCCATAGCCCTTAGTCGCGTTGAACCATTTTACCGTGCCGTTGCTTTTCAAACGTGTTGCCTCCCAACAAGTTGTTATCGCCGGCGGCGCCTGCCGACACAATGACAATAGTTGATATTCGCGCATCTGTCAAGCGTCTGTGCTAAATATTGCGCCCGGAAATAAAATTCCAATCCCTCAAGCGCCCGCACATGAGATTTTAAAATGCGCAGAACGTATCTGAA
>JAISRP010000208.1 GCA_031273585.1 Synergistaceae bacterium | reverse complement strand
CGGGGCATATCTCGTCCGCGGCGCCGGCCTGGTACTTGTTCTCGTAGTTATAAAACCCGGCCTTCGGCCTGATCTCTATAACGGGCAGGGCGCGTCCGTCCAGGACCCCGACGGAAAATTCCCTCCCCGTAATTTTTTTCTCCACCAGCAGCCTCGGCTCGTAACCGCCGGCCTCCGAGATGGCCGCCCTCAATTCGTCCGCGTCGCGAGCCATCGACACCCCCACGCTCGAACCGCTGCAGCAGGGCTTTACCACAAGCGGCAGCCCCAGCTCGTCAATCAGGCCCCCGGCGTCGGCGTTGTCCGATTCGACAAGACGCCAGTCCGCGGTCGGGATGCCGCTCTGTCTCATGATCCGCTTAGCGAGATCCTTGTCCATCGCCAGAAGCGAGCCGGCGTAACCGCTCCCCGTGTACCTGATGCCATAGCAGTCGAGGACCGCCTGAAGCTGGCCGTTCTCCCCAATCCCGCCGTGAAGGGCCAGAAACGCCAGGTCCGCCCCGAGGCAGATCTCGATTACGTTTGGCCCGACCAACGAGGCGCGGCCGTTTTTTCTTTTGAGCTCCCCCAGGTCCGGCGCGCGGCGCGGCACGTCATAGCGGTACCTCTTGCCGGAATTTTTACCGTAAAACGGCGCCTCCGGGATCGGGGCTCCCAGATAGAGGTCGACCAGCGCCACGCAGTGTCCCCTCTCCATCAGCGCGTTGGCTGCCATGCTCCCCGATGACAGCGAGACATCCCGCTCGGGACTGAAACCGCCGGCCAGGACCACGATCTTCATCGAAACCCTCCCTTGATTGCGTTAAATCCCCGATCCACAGGCAAGATCCCGAGGAGGCGCCTCCTGGATCTCCTGCGCGTTCAAAGGTTCAGGTCGAGATACGTGTTGTCCATCTCCTCCCTGTCTATCCCAATATACCTCAGGGTATCGCCGCTCGACGAGTGGTTCAGGAGTTTTTGCACGAGCCCCAGGTTTCCGCCGGTCCTCTTGTAGACGTGGTACCCGAACGTCTTGCGGAGCGAGTGGGTCCCCACCCTGTTCTCCCCGACCGCCCCGCCTGCCGCGGCCAGGATGCGGCGCGCCCTCCACCGGCTTAACGCGCCGCCGTTTCTCGATGGGAACAGCGGGTCTCCCTGACGCGCGTCGGCGCGCCCCCTCAGATAGCCGGAGAGCACGCTCCGGACCGACTTGTTCAGCGGAAACTTCTTCGGCTTCCCCGTTTTTTTCTCCTTGAGCTCTATTGTGTCCGCCAGCTTTCCCTTAGCGTTCAGGACATCCCCGACCGACAGCGCCAGAAGATCGCTTATCCGCAGCGCCGTATTTATGCCAAGCGTGAACAAAACCTCATCCCTCGGGTTGCCAGCCCGCAGAATTTTCTTCATCGCCGTTATTTTCCTCGCATCCCGGATCGGTTCGACCTCCAAATGCCAACACCCCTTTTTCTCATTATGTTAGGAATAATGGGGCTATAATAACACATAAAATAAATCCCGCAATCCCTCGATGCCATTCCAACGCTTGACACGACTGAAAATTTCCCACTTGAGCGAGCGCCCCAATATATGATATTGGGGCGCTCGCTCAAGTGGAAATTCCCCCTAGCCTCGACGACCTCAAGATCGCACACTCGGCCCATATCCCACGCGAATCTCCAAAAAACTCCCCGAAAACCCCATCCGGGCAAAAAATGGGAAAGCGTGTGGAGTTTATGATCTTTATTGATCTTAAAAAATATTTCAGCGAAAGCGGGAGGTATAGCCGATTGAATAAACCGCGTCGAATTTTGCCGATGGCGGTTGCGGTGACAGCAAAGGTTTTCAATCTTTACCCTTTAGGCTTCTAATGTTAAATTGCTATAATAAACAGGGCCGCCCAATTCGCAGTTGGGCGGCCCTGCTTCGGGAATTTCTGAAACTCGTATGGCGCTGGAACCGATAAAAATCATATTGCTCGCTCTATTTCAACATCAGAGTTTCTCACTAATATGGTCCTATTTCGAAACGGACGACATCTCACGCCGGTGAGTCGGCATCTTCGTCCAGATGTGCCGAAGTCTCTCCAGGGCCTCGTGGAGCGTCTCGTCCTTCTTCGCGAAGTGCAGGCGGATCAGGTGTCTCACATCCTCCCTGAAGAAGCTCGATCCCGGCACAGCTCCGACGCCGACCCTCTCGGCCAGCTCCTCGCAAAATACGATGTCGCTGTCGTATCCAAATCGGGATATGTCGAGCATCACGTAATATGCGCCGTCGGGTTTCGTGTATTCGATTCCGATGTCGTCCAGCCCCCTCAGGAACAGATCCCTTTTCCCCGTGTATGTCTGAAGCAGCTCGCGGTAGTACCCGTCCCCGAAGCGCAGGCCGACGACGGCCGCCTCCTGCAGCGGCGCCGCCGCCCCGACCGTCAGGAAATCGTGGACCTTCCTGGCGACGTCCACTATCCGGCAGGGGGCTATGATGTACCCGAGCCGCCACCCGGTCATGGAGTAGGTCTTTGACAGGGAGCTGCACGAGAGGGTTCGCTCGAACATGCCCGGCAGCGACGAGATGTACACGTGCTCGTGAGGCTCATAAACTATATGCTCGTAGACCTCGTCGGTTATGACGTATGAGTCGTACTTTACCGCCAGGTCCGCTATGACCTCGAGCTCCTCCCGCGTGAAGACCTTACCGCTCGGGTTCGACGGATTGCAGAGTATGAGGGCCTTCGGGCGAAGTTTGAAGGCCTCCTTGAGCTCGCCCGCGTCGAAGCTGAACTCGGGCGGGTGAAGCGGGACGTATATCGGCGTCGCCCCGGACAGTACGGTATCCGCCCCGTAATTTTCGTAAAACGGGGAGAACACTATTACGGAGTCCCCTGGGTTCGTCACGGTCATCATCGCCGCCATCATCGCCTCAGTGCTGCCGCAGGTCACGACTATCTCGCGCTCGGGGTCGATGGTCCTGCCCATGAGCTTCGACTGCTTCTCCGCCAAGGCCTCCCGGAAGTTCTGAGCGCCCCAGGTGATGGAATATTGATGAAAACCCTCGTGCGCCACCTCCGCAAGCCGGTTCGTGATCTCCGCCGGCGGGTCGAAGTCCGGAAACCCCTGCGAGAGGTTGATCGCCCCATACTTCAACGAGACGCGAGTCATCCTTCGTATCACGGAATCGGTAAAAGTAGCGGTCCTGTCAGATAAATCCTGCATAGCTCCTGCTCCTCACGTAATCCCGCCGAAGGGAGGGAATATTTAATCCTACTTTTTCAGTAGGACTGATTCATGACGGGATGCTATATCGTCCCCCGCAAACTGTCAACACGTTGCCGCGACCCCTGTCGCCACGACTCCAAAACCTTGGGGCGCCGCCCCAAACCCCGCCAGGGCGCCAGCTCCCTGGACCCTTTTTTCATTTTTTTTGTTTACGCCCCGCGGGGCGCAAACAAAAAAAATGGGATGGGGGTCCGGGGGACTGGTTCCCCGGCGGGTGTGGGCAGGGCCCACGGTTTTTGTGTCTGACACGCTGAATTAGATTTATACACACATG
>JAISRP010000147.1 GCA_031273585.1 Synergistaceae bacterium | reverse complement strand
CATCCCGGCGTGACGTCCGCGTTCACCGCCGGCGCGTTTCGGGACTGCACCCGCGTGGCCGACATCAACGCGGACGCCTGGACCGAGCTGCTCATGGACAACCGCGTCCACACCCTGTCGCGCCTCGACGACTACATCGAGAGCCTGGGGATGATCAGGGAGGCGCTCACATCCGGTGATGCCGCGCGCCTTCGCTCGCTCCTGAGCCGGGCCGGCGCGAACAAGAGGGAGATGTTGACAAGATGAGCCCCGTTAAAAAACTGACAGTCGGACTCGGCGAGAGGCGGTACGACATACTGATAGCTGAGGGGCTGCTCCGGGACCTCGGCAGTCTGGTCAGGCCGCTTCTCTCCTCGGATGGGCCGGTCGCGGTCGTGACGGACGAGAATGTGTGGGGGGCGTACTCGGACGCGGCGTCAGCGTCCCTTGCGGCATCCGGAGTGAAATTCGAGCCGATCGTCCTGCCCCCGGGGGAGGGAAACAAGTCCATGAGCGGGCTTGCGACGGTGTACGACGGATTTGCAGGGCTCGGGGTGACTAGAAACGGCCTCGTCATAGCGTTTGGCGGCGGCGTCATAGGCGACCTCTGCGGGTTCGCGGCGGCAACGTGGATGCGCGGGGCGAGGTTCGTCCAGGTTCCAACGACCCTGCTGGCTCAGGTCGATTCGAGCGTCGGGGGCAAGACCGCGATCAACCTTCCGCAGGGGAAGAACCTGGCCGGCGCTTTTCATCAGCCCTCTCTGGTGGTCATCGACACCGGTCTCTTGGGCACTCTGCCGGACCGGGAGATTAAAAACGGCATGTCGGAGGTCGTCAAGTACGGGGCGATCCGAAGCGAATCGCTGTTCGAGGCGCTCGGCCGGCGCCCCGGGCCGGAACTGCCGGACGTGATCTTCGAGTGCTGCCGCATCAAGGGGGAGATCGTGGAGCGCGACGAGCGGGACTTCGGCGAGAGGATGCTGCTCAACTTCGGACACACCCTCGGACACGCCATAGAGCGGCAGTCCGGATACGAGGGATACCGTCACGGCGAGGCCGTGGCGTTTGGCTCCGTGCTCGCCGCATCGATGGGCGAGCGGATGGGCGTGACCGAGCCCGGCTCCGCCGAGGCCCTGCGCCGCACCCTGGCCCTTCACGGGCTCGAGACGGACTACCCGGGCGACGTATCGGAGCTGCTGCCGGCGCTCGCCTCCGATAAAAAAAATCTGGGCGGCGAGGTCAACATGGTCCTGCTGCGGCGAATAGGGGATGCGTTCGTCCGCAGGACCGGCCTGTCAGAAATCGCCTCCGCGCTGGAGGGCCTGGGCAGATGGACGTGAGGGTCATAGAGCGGTTCCCGCGGGGCGTCGTAACGCCCCCGCCGTCCAAGAGCCTCAGCCATCGCGCCGTGATCTGTTCGGCCCTGGCGGGCGGCGGGAGCGTCATTGAAAATCTCGGGGTCTCGGACGATATCGAGGCGACCCTGGCTGGAATACGCGCCCTGGGACTGGCGAACGCCCGCAGGGAGGGCTCCGTCCTGCGCGTGGACAGCAGCTCCGGAACCCGCCGCGCATCGCCCGATGAGGTCCGGGTCGTTGACTGCAACGAATCCGGCTCCACCCTGCGATTTTTGCTGCCCATAGCGGCCCTGGACGGCAGTACGACGTCATTCGTCGGCCGCGGCAGGCTGATGAGCCGTCCCCTTGACGTCTACGCTAAATTTTTCGCGGAAGCGGGCGCGTCATTTGTTCAGGAACCTGACAGGATCACGGTGCGGGGGCCGTTCCGCAGCGGGGAATACGAGATGAGGGGGGACGTGAGCTCTCAGTTCGTCTCGGGACTGATACTGGCCCTGCCCCTCCTCGAGGGCGACAGCGTGATACGCCTCGTCACGCCCCTCGAATCGAGGCGGTACGTTGACCTCACAATTGACGTCGCCCGGCGCTTCGGGGCGGAGGTCCTGGAGGGGGACTCGTGCTACGCCGTCAGGGGAGGCCGGCGCTACCGCCCGGCGCGTTACCAGGTGGAGCCCGACTACTCCCAGGCAGCTTTTTTCCTGGCGTCGGCCGCGCTGGGGAGGGACGTGGAGGTGGAGGGGCTCGATCCGGACAGCCTTCAGGGGGACAGGGACATCCTGCGGATCCTGGGCGAGATGGGGGCGGTTGTGGACTGGAGAGCAGGCCCCCGCGGCGGCGGATGGAGGACATCGGTCAGGGCGGGCCGCCTGTCCGCCGTCACGGTCGACGCCCGCGACATACCGGATCTTGTCCCGCCGGTCGCCGCCCTCTGCTGTTTCTGCGAGGGCACGAGCCGCATCGAGGGCGCGCTCCGCCT
Source organism: Synergistaceae bacterium (assembly GCA_031273585.1). GTDB lineage: Bacteria > Synergistota > Synergistia > Synergistales > Synergistaceae > JAIRWR01. The sequence goes on along the minus strand of JAISRP010000147.1, from coordinate 10,720 downwards.
GCGGCTGAAGGAGAGCGACAGGCTCAGCGCGCTCCGGACGGAGCTGAACAAGCTCGGGGCCGACGTGGAGGAGACTCGGGACTCGCTCGCGATCAGGGGCGCTGGGCGTCTGGCGGGCGGCAGGGTCGACGCGTGGGGGGATCATCGCATAGCCATGTCGCTCGCGGTTGCGGCGATCGGGTGCGACGGACCGGTGCTGATGTCAGGCTGGCGGAGCGTGAGTAAATCCTACCCCGATTTTTGGAGGGATTTTGAAGGAGGTAATCCATGAACGTCTGGGGAAACAGGGTGAGGCTCTCCATATTCGGGGAGTCGCACGGGAGGGCGGTCGGGGTCGTGGTGGACGGGCTGCCGGCGGGCGAGGCCATCGACCCGAGTGAGATCGCCAGGGAGATGTCGCGCCGCGCGCCGGGCCGCGGGGAGCTCGCGACCGCGCGCCGCGAGCCCGACTCGGTCGAGTTTTTGAGCGGGATCATGGACGACAGGACGACCGGCGCTCCGATATGCGGCGTCATCCGCAACGCGGACGCGAGGCCGCGGGACTACGGCACGAAACTGCGCCCGGGCCATGCCGACTGGACCGCGCTGATCAAATTCGGCGGCCATGCCGATATGCGCGGCGGCGGGCACTTTTCGGGCAGGCTAACGGCCCCGCTGACGTTCGCCGGTGCCCTGGCGAAGCAGGTCCTCTCCCGGCGCGGCGTAAGTTCTTATGCCAGGATATCCTCGATCGGTGGGACTGCGGATGACGGCGTAACGTGCTGCGAGGAGGAGTTCCGCGCCGTCTCGCGCAGGGATTTTCCGTCCTCGGCGGGCGCCGAGGAGTGGTTGAAGGGGGAGATAATCGCGGCGAGGGATGAGGGGGACTCCGTAGGGGGGGTCGTGGAGGCGGCGATCTTCGGCCTGCCGGGCGGGCTGGGGGAGCCATTTTTCGGCTCGATGGAGAGCCTCGTAGCCTCCCTGCTCTTCTCGGTCCCGGCCGTGAAGGGCGTGGAGTTTGGAATGGGCTTTCGCATGAGCGCCATGCGCGGTAGCGAGGCCAATGACGCGCTCTACGCGGCGGAGGGGGAGATACGCTCCAGGACGAATAACAACGGCGGCATCCTGGGCGGGATCACGAACGGAATGCCGGTAGCGGTGAGGGTGGCGATCAAGCCGACCCCCTCCATCTCCAAACCGCAGGAAACGGTCGACTCCGCGGACATGAGGGATACCGCGATTCAGATCGCGGGGCGGCACGACCCCTGCATAGTTCCGCGCGCGGTCCCGGTGATCGAGGCGTGCCTCGCGCTCTGCGCGCTGGACTGCCTGCTATGAAGCACATAGCCCTGATAGGACTCTCCGGCAGCGGGAAGTCGAGCCTGGGGGAGATGCTGGCCAGGAACCTCGGCCTGCCCTTCGCCGATCTGGACGAGGAGGCGGAGCGGGAGACGGGCATGTCCATCCGGCGTATGTTCGATCTGCACGGCGAGCGGTTTTTCCGGGACGTCGAGACCGGCGTGACTCGCAGGATCACCGCAAGCCCGATGCAGACCGTGATAGCCCCTGGGGGGGGCGTGGTCCTCCGGCCCGAGAACGCGAGGGCCCTCAAGGAGAGGTGCGTCGTGATATTCCTGGATCGCCCTGTCGGCATGATAGCGCGCGATATCACGTACGACGACCGTCCGCTCCTGACGGGCGCGGGGCATCTGCTCGATCAGGAGCGCGAGCGGCGCGCCCTTTATCTTGACGCAGCAGATTTCGTGCTGCAAAACGATTCAGGTCCCTCGGATGCCCTGGATGAGCTTATGAAAATGCTCGACGATTTTCTGCCGAAGTCGGGGACGGGCTGCGCCGTCATAGGCGACCCGATAACTCACACCCTCTCGCCCGTCATACACATGGCGGTCTTCGGCGCGATGGACGTCTCCGGGTGGTACCGCGCCGTCCGCGTGCCGGCCGGGGAACTTCGCGCGTTCGTCGAAATGGCCCGCGGGTCCGGGATGAGGGGGTTCAACGTGACCATACCCCACAAGAGCTGCATAATCCCTCTCCTCGACGAGACCGAGGAGGGCGCTAAGCTCTGCGGCGCTGTGAACACCGTGGTAATCAAGGATGGGAGGCTGTCCGGCTTCAATACTGACATGGGGGGTCTGCTCAGCTCCCTCGTGAGCATCGGGTTCGGATACGCGGGCAGGAACATAACGATCCTGGGCGCGGGAGGGGCGGCGCGCGGCGCGGCGTTCAAGGCCGCGCTCGAGGGCGCGGAATCCGTCGCCATCCTTGGCCGGAGGCCGGAAAAGGCCCATGAAATCGCCTCCGGCATAAGGGCTGTTTCGTCCTGCCGCGTTTACCCTGGCGAGATGTCCCATCGCGAAATGTCCCACGCGGCGGGAGAGTCGGATATCCTGATCAACGCCACTCCCCTGGGCATGAGCGGCGCGGGGTCGGACTTCGAGTCGCTGGAATTTTTACGCTCGCTGCCGAGGGGGGCTCTCGTCTGCGACCTGGTGTACAGACCGGCCGAGACCAACCTGCTGAGGGCATCTCGCGACCTTGGATATGAGACTCAAAACGGCCTTGGGATGCTCATCCATCAGGCGCTTTTGGCCGACGAATTATTTCTCGAGCGGAGGCTGGACATGCCGGCCCTGTATAAAATCGTTGAGGGGAAGATTGCGAAATGATCATCATACTGAAACCGGGGGCAACTGAGGAACAGATCGACTCCATCAAGGAGGAGATGACGAAAAAAGGGCTCATCGTCCAGGAGATCCAGGGCGAGACCACGCGGATGCTGGGCCTCGCCGGGGACACCACGTCGCTGCTGGACGAGGCCGTCATGCGCTACGAATTTGTGGAGCGGGTGGCCAGGGTATCGGAGCGGTACAAGCTGGCGAGCAGGCGATTTCACCCGAAAAATACGGTGATAGAGCTGCCGGGCGGGGAGAGGATAGGGGGCGGCGGGCTGTCCGTCATAGCCGGTCCCTGTTCGGTGGAGAGCGAGGAGCAGATTCTCTCGATAGCGAGGGAGGTCAAGCTGGCGGGCGCTGGCTTTCTGCGAGGGGGGGCGTTCAAACCCCGCAGCTCCCCTTACGCGTTCCAGGGGCTGGGGCTCGACGGATTGAACCTGCTCAAGATCGCCAGGGAGAAGACGGGGCTCCCGATAGTCACCGAGATCATGTCTCAGGAGCACTGCGACGTGTTCGCGAGGGACGTCGACATCATACAGATCGGGGCTCGGAACATGCAGAACTTCCCGCTGCTTCGCGACGTCGGAAGCCTGGGCAGACCGGTGCTCTTGAAGCGCGGCCCCTCCTGCACTATCGACGAGATGCTGCAGGCGGCTGACTACGTCCTAGTCGGCGGAAAGAGCCAGGTGATACTGTGCGAGAGGGGCATCCGCACCTTCGAGACCGCCACCCGCAACACCCTGGACATCTCCGCGGTCCCAGTTCTCCAGAAGAGGTCCCACCTCCCTGTGGTAGTGGACCCGTCGCACGGGACGGGTCACTGGAACTTCGTGTACCCGATGGCGCTTGCAGCGGTGGCGGCCGGAGCGGACGGCATCATGATAGAGGTCCACAACAACCCGGAGGCGGCCCTCTGCGACGGGCAGCAGTCCATAACGCCCCTGTTGTTCAACAGGCTCATGCAGAAGCTGAACAATCTTCATAAAATAATCTCAGAGGATCGAGGCGAGTGAGATGAGTGTAAAAGAGGAACTGAGCGAGCTGCGCAGACGAATTGACGAGATAGACGGGCGGATCGTCCCGCTGTTCCAGGAGCGGATGGACGTGGCGCTCGAGGCCGGGGCGCTCAAGATCAGGGAGAACATGCCGATTCAGGACCCGTCGCGCGAGCAGGTGGTGGTTGACAGGGCCGTCTCCATGGCCAGGGAGGATCTGAGCAGCGAGGTATCCCTGCTGATGCGCTCGATCATCGCCCTCTCGCGGGAGTACGAGCGAAACAAGGCGATCGGCGGCGAGTTCCCGATGCTGCCGCCTGCCCGCGAGCCGGCGAGGCATAACGTCGCCTGCGCGTTTCAGGGAGTGCCGGGCGCGTGGAGCGAGCAGGCGCTGATAAAATTATTCCCAGACGCCTCCCGCCAGCCCGTCGAATTTTTCGAGGACGTCTTTCTGGCCGTGAAGGAGAAGCGCGTCGACTACGGCGTCGTCGCGATAGAGAACTCGCAGACCGGCGCGATAGGGGAGACCTATGACCTTCTCAGAAAGTACGGCTGCTTCATAGTCGGCCGCACCTGGATAGACATCCAGCAGTGCCTGCTTGCCCCCCCCGGGACCGCCCTGTCCGACATCCGCGAGGTGTTCTCGCATCCGGAGGGCTTCAGGCAGTGCAGCCGCTTCCTCCACGGGCGCGCCTGGGATCTATCCGCCTGCCGCAACACCGCGGTTGCGGCCGAGACCGCCGCCAAGCTCGAGAACGGCAGGACGGCTGCGATTGGCTCTCGCAGGGCGGCAGCCTTAAACGGCCTCGAGGTGCTCGCGCCGGACATCATGGATTCGGCGGGGAACCGCACGTCCTTCGTCGTCATCGCGAGGGAGCCGGAGTACAGCGAAAAAAGCGACCTGATATCCATAACGTTCTCCACGATGCACCGGGCGGGGGCTCTGTGCGAAGCCCTGATGCCCTTCATGGCGCAGGGCATAAACCTGCTGCGAATCGAGTCACGCCCGGCGACGCCCGACAAGTACCGCTTCTTCGTCGAGATAAGCGCCTGCATACTGGACGCCTCGGCAGTGTCGACGCTACGGCAGGTAGCCGCCGCCTGCGAGTATTTCGAGGTGATCGGCTGCTACAACAACACGTGAGGGGCGGCGAATGAAGAGGATAGCCGTGATCAACGGGCCGAACCTGAACCTGCTGGGCTCGAGAGAGCCTGACAAGTACGGCGCCGAGACGCTGGAGGAGATAAACGGCCGCATCTCGGCCGAGGCCTCCTCCCTGGGCGCCGCCTGCGAATTTTTCCAGAGCAACTCCGAGGGCGAACTGGTCACAGCAATACAGCGAGCCGCCGACTCGGACGGAATCATCCTGAACGCAGCGGCCTACTCTCACACCAGCATAGCCATTCGCGACGCGATAACGGCTGTCCGCGCTCCGGTAGTGGAAGTGCATATCTCAAACGTCCACGCCAGGGAGGAATTCCGGCGCGTCTCGATGATCGCCCCAGCGTGCGTCGGAGTGATAGCGGGCTTCGGAGCCGGGAGCTACATCATGGCCCTGCGCGCGCTAGCCGAGACCAGATGACATTATGGCGGACGCAAAAAAGACCGTGGCGGCGCCACGGTCCTCTGTTCCGCCTGCGGATTTTTGAGGTTACCGTCCAGCGGGGAGCATTGCTGCCCATCGTGTCAAGAGGCGTTAAGTTTTGTCATAAAGATAACGAGTTTTATACCGCTATAATTTCGTACGGCAGGGAGGAAAGCCTTCGCGCCGCTGTCTCGGTGGATATATAGCAGTCGCATGACGTAATTTTCGCCCCGTCCGGCAGGACGACGGCGGGGTGTATGTTAAAACGCATCCCAGGTTGGATGACCGTCTCGTCTCCGCTCGCTATTCGCGGAAATTCCCACGCGTCGAGTCCCTGCCCGTGCCCTATCGCGGCGGAGGGGCGGAGACTTTTACTGCGATCCTCATAACCCGCGTCCGCAAGCGCTTCGTGAGATGCGTCGGCCATCTCGCCGGTTAAAGCGCCGGGCCTTATTCTCTCGGCCGCGGCGCGCTGTGCCATGCCGACGGCGGCAAACGCGCGCACGTATTCGGGCTTGGGATCGCCGAGCGAGACGAGATGAGTCGTCTCTCCGAAGTGGCCCCCCTCGGCGGAGTGCTCCAGGATTATATAGCTGTAGTCGCCGGCCTTGAAAATATGCCTTTTAAGCCGAGCCTCCGCAAGATAAGCCAGATACGGGATCTCGTCGGATGAGGCCATCCAGTACAGGTCCTCCGCCCCGTTTTCGAGGGCAAAACCCGACGCCTCGTTGATGGCGTCCATCTCCCTCACCCCCGGCCTGACCAGCGAGAGGTAGTGATAAAAGACAGATTCGTTGAGCCTCACCGCCTCCTCCGTCTGGACTATTTCGGTTGGGCTCTTGACCATCCTCATAATGTTCATCTCGTCGGTGAAGTCATTTATCTCGTGTCCGCCCAGGCCGCTCTTGAGCGACCTGTAAAAGTTCGCGGAGATGCCTGCCCACCCGGCCATTCCAAGGTTAGCGCCCCTCTGCGACATGACGAATTCCGCAACGCACCTGCCTGGAGAGCAGTTGTACTCGTGATTTGGGATGATGCGGACGTCGTCCGCCACGCCGTACTTCTGCGCGTAGTCCGCGCCGCACGCGTCATGCGCGAAGAATGTGACCGGGCCGGACGCCGGAATCACTAGATATTCCTCGAACACCGGCAGGTAATAGCCCGCCAGGTATCGGAGGGCGCCTCTCGAATCGATCTGCGCCGACGAGCCCGTTATCAGAACGTCGATGCCGGACTCCGACATGCGTTCGCGCACCCTGTGCTGACGGGCCAGAATTTCGTCCCTCGATGTCTGCATATTCTACAGTCCTCAGATCGTCATTGAATTTTCATGCCCATGACCGAGGGCAGAAACAGGATGATCCGCGGAAAATACGTTATGGCCAGAAGGCATATAACGCCAGCTATGATGAAGGGCCAGACCTTGGCGACGAGGGCCTTCATAGTGATATTCGCTATGTTGCACGCGACGAACAGGTTAGACCCGACCGGAGGCGTGACCTGACCGATTGCGAAGTTAGCGGTGGCCACGACCCCGAAGGCTATGAGCGAGTAGTTCATGTCCTTGATTATGGGCAGCAGTATCGGCAGCAGCAGGTAGAATCCGGATGCCGAGTCGACGAAACAGCCGGCGACGAGAAAAATTACCGTGATGACGAGCAACATCAGGGCGTCGCTTTGTGTCAGAGATATCAGCGCCTTCGTAAATTGCGTCGCCACGCCGGACGTCGTCAGTATCCACGTGAACGAGCCGGCGCACCCCATGATGAACATGATGACGGCCGATGACACGGCCGCATCGACGCACAGACGCCACAGCTGTTTTATCTTGATCTCCCTGTAAATGAAGACGCCCACGAACAATCCGTACACGACCGCGACTCCAGCCGCCTCCGTGGGGGTGAAAATCCCTCCGTAGATGCCCCCCAGGATTATGACCGGCATCATTATGGCCCACAGCGCGTCCCTGAACGCCCTCCACCTTACGTCGGCCGGCATCCGTTCCTGCTGAACGATATTTTTGTCGTTCCTGAGGCAGATCAGAGCCGAGACGGCGAAGAAAACGCCGAAGAGCAGCCCCGGAATCATCCCAGCCATGAACATGGTCCCAACGGAGACCTCCGCCAGCATGGCGTATATTATAAAGGGGATGCTGGGCGGTATTATCATCCCTATGCCCCCGGAGGACGCGACGAGGGCTGTCGCAAAATTCCTGTCGTAGCCCTGACGGGACATCGCCGGGATGAGCACCCCGCCGATCGCGGCGACTGTGGCGGGGCCGGAGCCCGATATGGCCGCGAAGAAGCACGCCACGATCACGGTGACGACCGCAAGCCCGCCCCTGCGGTGCCCGACGCAGGCGTTCGCAAAGTCGATGAGGCGGCTCGATATGCCGGCATAGTCCATTATGACCCCGGCCAGTATGAAGAACGGAATCGCGAGCAACGTATACTTGGCTATGGCTGCGTAGAAAACGGTTGCAAACACGGAGATTTTAAACCCCATGCTCAGGATCCCGGCGAAGGTTGCCAACCCCATCGATGCCGCCACCGGCACCTTCAACAGCAAAAGGCAAAAAAACGTTCCCAGCAGAACGAGGCCGATCATAGCGCGTTACCAGTCATTTCATTATCCTTCAAGGACTTCATCGTCCTGCTGAAGTCGCCGCACCCGGATCTCAGGATGCTTACGAAGGCCACTGCCGCCCCGATGGGGATTGCGGCGCCGACTATGTACATCGGCAGCTTCATGCCGGGCAGTATCTGGCCGAATTTCACCTGATTCATCATCATGGAGTAGCCCGTTTTTGCAAGAAGACACATCAGCAGGGCCGAGGCGGCCGCCGAGAATACGATGACGGCGGGCTGAAATCTGCCCGGAAGCACGTCCGACAGCAGGGTCAGGACGGTGTGAGATGACTTGCGATACCCGTAGGAGATGCCGAACATGCTGATCCACACGAATATGAGGACCACGAGCTCCTCCGTATACGAAAAGGGCGTCTGCGGCAGCAGGTAGCGGCAGATGACGTTCAAAAAATTGAGGACCACCATGATCACCATGCCAGACGCCATGACCCCCTCCTCCAATACGTTAAAGGCTTTCCAGATTCCGTTCATCGCCCGCTGCCTCCAATCTCGATTCGAGCAAAAAAAGGCGCGCCCGAGACGCAGGCGCGCCCAAAATTAGCTAGTTGCCGTATCCGAAATCCTTGAACAGCTCGCCGAATTCTCCCTCGTTGTCCTTGTATATCTGTGCCACCGCTTTTTTGAACTCGTCGACTTCCTCTGGCGTCAGGGACTCGACGACCTCCACCTTGTACTCGGGAAGCCGCGCCCGGAGGACCTCGACCTTATCGCGCGTGGCCTTGATCTGATAATCCATCGCTTCGTCGGCGGCCTGCTGGAAAATCGCCTTCTCCGCGTCGCTCAGGGAGGCCCACAATTCCTGGCTGACCGACAGGAAAATCGGGTCGTAGGAATAATTCCACAGCGAAATGTACTTCGTCACCTCCAGCGTGTTCTGAGTGACGAGCAGGTCGAGCGTGTTCTCGCACGCGTCTATGGTGCCCTGCTGAAGCGAGGTGTAAACCTCCGACTGGTTCATCGTCAGCGGGTCGGCCCCGATCATCTTCAAAAGATTTACGTGCACGCTGCTCCCGGGAACGCGCATCTTGAGCGCCTTCATGTCCTCCGGCTTGCGGATGGGGTTCCTGTTGTTGACGACCTGCCTGTAGCCGTTCTCCCCTATGGCGAGGCAGACCACGCCGGCCTCGTTCAGCGCCTGCTTGAGCGCCTGCCCGCCTGCGCCCTTGATATACTTATCCACGTCGGCATAGGTCGGGAGAAGCCACGGGAAACACGGAACTATGCTCTTCTTCGCTATGGAGGACCACACCAGGGCGTCCTGCAGATGGATATCCGTGGCTCCGGTCTGCGCCAGCTCGATGCCGGCGGCCTGATTGCCGCCGGAGAGCTCGTCGCTCGGGAAAATCGTGATTTCAAACTTGCCGCCGGTTTTTTCCTTTACAATCGAGACGAATTTCTCCGCGCCCTCGTGCCAGGTGCTGGTGCGGGGAGCGCCAGTGCTGAACTGGAGCCTGACCGGCGCCGCATACCCGGCGCTGGCAAAAACGACCGTTACAATCATTGCCGCAAGCAGTATCAGATTCTTCTTCACCAACGATACCTCCCAAAAATTATGTATTGATCGATGCGCCTCAAATTCCCGTGCCGCCCCTGCACCTCCCTCCTTAAAATACCCCTAAGTCTCCTCACGCCCCGCTAAACGTCCCCAATCGTGGCGACCATCACGGCCTTGATGGTGTGAAGCCGGTTTTCCGCCTCGTCGAACACTATGGACCTTGGGTGCTCGAACACGTCCTCCGTGACCTCGTTGCCCTTATACGCCGGGAGGCAGTGCATGAAAAGCGTTCCGGCCTTGCCGGTGGCCTCGAACAGGCTCATGTTCACCTGATACGGGCTCAGCAGGGCGCGGCGTTCCGAGGCCTTCTCCTCCTCGCCCATCGAATACCAGACGTCGGTATATATGATATCAGCGCCCCTCACGGCCTCTCTGGGATCGGTGACCATTGCGATGCTCCCGCCCGCCGCCGAATCCTCCGCGATTTTTTTGCACTCCTCCACCCTCTCCGGCGCGGGCAGCAGCGACTCGGGCGCGCATCCTACGTAGTGCAGGCCGAGCTTCGCGCACCCGATCATCAGCGAGTTGCCCATGTTGTTGCGGGCATCTCCGACGAATACCAATTTTTTCCCCCTCAGATCGCCCAGGTGTTCCCTTATCGTGAGCATGTCGGCCAGGATCTGCGTCGGGTGGTATTCGTCGGTGAGGCCGTTCCACACCGGGACCCCCGCGTAACGCGCGAGCTCCTCGACGGTGGAATGCTCGAAGCCGCGGAACTGTATCCCGTCGAACATGCGCCCCAACACCCTGGCGGTGTCCTTAGTGTCCTCCTTGGCGCCCAGGTGGATGTCGTTCTTGCCCAGATATTCGGCGTGTCCCCCCTCGTCGATCGCTGCGACCGTAAACGCGCAGCGCGTGCGGGTGGACGCCTTTTCGAATATGAGAGCTATGTTCCTCCCCTTGAGCAGCGGGTTAAGATTTCGGACCCGCTTTTTTGCCTTCAGATCCGAGGCCATATTCAAAAGAAACTCTATCTCCTGTCTAGTAAAATCCCTGAGCGTCAAAAAACTGCGGCCGCGCAAGTTGGGCGCCATCTTCAAATCCCCTCCGTTTAATTGGTTGCGTATCAAATAAATCCGCACGCCGGACCTCCAGCCCTCACGTCAAAATGATCTTACTATATAGATGAAAACATTGTCAAAAAATGAAGCAGGGCAAGACCTTGGGGCGCCGCCCCAAACCCCGCGTTTGAGGCGGCGCCTCCTGGACCTCCATCTAGTTTTTTTGTTTTTAGCCCGGCGGGCGGACAACAAAAAAACAAATG
>JAISRP010000141.1 GCA_031273585.1 Synergistaceae bacterium | reverse complement strand
TCGGCGTTGGGCTCTTCGGCTCGGTGAGCGGGGAGGTCAGGGACGTGAACCTGGAGGGCGCTGTCGTATACGCGAGCGGCGTCGTCGGGGCAAGGTACACCGGGGCCCTCGTTGGGGATCTGTCCGGCAGGATCACCGGCAGCAGCGTCACAGGCAGGGTGTACGGCGCCGGCGCCGCTGGCGGATTGGTCGGGCGGTCGTCCGGCATCATAGAGGACTGCCGCGTCACTGGGGAGGTGTCCACGAGGGGCGACGCCGGCGGCATCGCCGCGTGGAACTACGGCGATATCCGTGACCCTTCCTTCTCCGGTTCCGTCCAGGGAAAATCCGCTCCCGGCGCGTCCCCGTGCGCCGGCGGCCTCGTCGGCTGGAACTACGGGGACGTCGTCCGCGGATTTGCATCCGCCGACGTGTACGGGGGCCCAGGCGGGCGGGCCGGGGGCCTGGTCGGATACAACGTAAACGGCGGCGGCGTATCTCACAGCCTCGCCGTGGGATCGGTCTCCGCCCCCCTCGGCGCAGCCCGGGCCGGAGGGCTGGCGGGTGAGAACGGAGCCGGCGGCGTCATCTCGGACAGCAGCGCTGAGGGAGTGACATTAGTTGACACGGGCGGCGGGCTCGTCAGCGGGGACGCGCTGTTCGGCGGGCGCGCCGATGCGGCTGAAACCCCAGCCGGCTGGCCCGACGAGACGGTCGCGCGGATGGCGGCCGGCATCGGGGGCGCGGACGACATCATATCAATCGGCGAGCCTATCTACAACCACCTCCTAGGCACGGTCAGCCGCCACGACCCAACCGCGGGCTATCTGCCCCTCATAATCTCCAGCGCGATGTCGAGGGTCGCCCCATTCGGGGGCTCGCTCGCGTTCGTCCCCAAAAATCAATTTCTCGCGAAGCGCAGCATAGAGTCGGCCTCGAGATTCGTGCCGTCCTCGTGGATCAGGTGGATCAACGGGCGCGGCGGGCTGAGGGTGGAGTTCGCCCCGCTCCGGGGGTACTACAACGGCTGGTCGAACGTCATCAAGATCGACGTCGGAGGGGTGAGCACAGCGCTCCACGAGCTCATGCACGCCGTGTGGCAGAGGGGGCGGATCGCCGCCATCCTGAGGGATTTCTACGACCGCAGGACGGAGGGCAGCCCCCTGACGAGCCTGCGCAGCCTCACAGCGAACCCCTATTACGGCCCGGGGGAGATGGCCAGGGAGGGCGGGTTCATCAACCCCTACATGGGCTACGAGGACGGCAGGGAGATACTGAGCATGGGTGCGCAGTACGTCCTCTGGAACAGGGGCGATATCTGGAACAAAGACCCCGAGTACACAAAATTTATCCTGGGGATTTTCATATTCCTGTAGACCTTTAACCTGGGCGCCGCCGAAATTATAAAACGTGGTATTATTCAGTGGAATTACTGAATGCTTGATGTCAATGTCGTGTGTTGGGGAAATTTGAGGAGGGGTTCGCCCTTGATCAGAATGCAGACCGCGAGTACCACTGAAGTTGACGACATAGACGACGCCCTTGCCGAAATATTTGGGCAGCTCGATCTGGATGGGTTGGGCAGGAGCTCGCTCGGCATCATCTTCTGCTGTTATGAATTTGTCGAAACGGGGGTCTTGGGCGCGATCTGCGGGAAGCTCCCCTTCGACGTGATCGGCATGACCACGATAGCCAGCGCGTCCGGGGGAGAATTTGGCATGTACAGGCTCTGCCTGACGGTTTTGACGAGCGACGCCGTCTCGTTCGGGACATCTGTTACGTCCCCGTTTTCAGCCGATAATTACGAGGGGGAGATAAGGGCGGCGTATCAGCGCGCACGCGAGAAACTGCCCGGGGATCCGTCGCTGATCGTCTCCTTCTTTCCCTTTATGGACGAGATAAGCGGCGCGGACATCATGAGGAGTTTCAACGAGACCTGCGGGGGCGTTCCGACCTGGGGCAGCGTGGCGAGCGGCATGGACATGACCTACGAGCACTGCAGGACCCTCTGGAATAACGGCGCGGACAAGAGGACCCTCGCAATGGCGCTGATTTGCGGCCCCATCGAACCGAAGTTCATCGTAACATCCATCCCCGAGAGGAACATGCGCGACAGCAGCGCCATCATAACGGAGTCGGAGGGCTGCGTCATAAAAAAAGTGAACGGCATGAGGTTCGACGAATACTTAAAGAGCATCGGGCTGGTCATCCGCAACATCAAGGAGTCCACGACGGTCCCCCTGATGATAAGTTACGGCGACGGCGCGAAGCCCGTTACGCTCGGAATATACCACATGCGCGACGACGGCTCGGCCCTGTGCGGCGGGGAGACGCCGCAGGACTCGGTGCTCGTCATCGGCCAGATCGACAGGGAAGGCATCATCGAAACCGCGCGAGAGAGCATGAGGGCGGCGATGAGTTACGGTAAAAAAAACGGAATGCTCCTGCTCCCGTGCGTGACGCGATACATCATGCTTGCGCCGCGGAACGACGACGAGATACAGTTGGTCTTGAGCGCCGCCCACGGCAAAATTCCCTATATGATGGGGTACTCCGGCGGCGAGGTATGCCCGATGCAAAGCTCGGACGGCAAATATCACAATCACTATCACAACTATACATTTTCCGCCTGCGTATTTTGAGGGCGGGACAGCGGGAGATATCGGGCCTTGCCGGACGATGACGGGAGAAATCTTGAATCTATGGAAAGGGACCGGCTCATCGAGCTGGTTCGTGACCTGTCCTCCCAGGTGGAACGGCTCGAGGGGCAAATCGCCGAACTGACGAAGGCCGACAGGAAGAACAGGCGCGAGATCATCCACCTCCAGAAGGCGGTTGAAAACGAGAGGGCCATAGCGGACGCCAAGGCCAATCACGAACTAGCGCGCTCCCTGGCGCAGCGGGAGCGTGACAAGTACTTCAAACTGCTGATGGCAAGCAGCCCCAACACAATACTCTTTCTGGACATAAACGGCAGGATAGCGTACTGCACGGACGTATTTCTGAGGAGGGCGCGCTTCTCCGACCTCTCCGAAGTGAGGGGGAGGACGTTCGAGGAGGTCTTTTGCCGCTTCGCGGATCGGAAGTGGATTGACACCATATCCTGGTTCCTGCTGGAGTCCGTCGGCTCCAACGCGATGCGCATGCACGAGACCAGCCTCGACATCGAACGCGCCGGGGAACCGCGCAAGTACATCATCCACCTCACCCCCATGACGAGCGAGGACGGCGAACACGAGGGAATGCTGCTGCTCTTCGGCGATGTGACGGACATCGAGCGGGCCAGGGAGGAGGCGGAACGCGCGAACGAGGCAAAGTCGACGTTCCTCTCGAACATGTCCAATGAGATGCGCGCGCCGATCGACGCCATAATCGGCATGACGTCCATCGGCAGGTCCTCGCCGGACGTCGAGCGGAAGGACCGCGCCCTCGCCAAGATCGCGGATGCCTCCGCCCATCTGCTGGGCGTCATCGACGACATACTGGACATTAGCAGGATCGAGGCGAACAGGTTCGAGCTCTCGTCCAACACCTTCAGCTTCGAGAAGATGCTCCGAGATGCAGCGGACGCCATCCGCCCCCGAGCTGACGAAAAGCGCCTCGGCTTCACCGTGCACATCGACCCCGCCATCCCTGGGAACCTCGTAGGCGACGACAAAAGGCTGGCCCAGGTGACAGCGAACCTGCTCTCAAACGCCGTGAAATTCACGCCGGAGCGCGGCTCGATACGCCTCGATGTCCGCTCCGTCGGCGAGGAAAACGGCGTGTACACCATACGGATAGAAGTGACCGACACCGGCATAGGAATTTCACCGGAGCGGCAACGGCGGATATTCGACTCCTTCCAGCGGGCAGAGGGCAACTCGTCCCGCAAATTCGGCGGAACCGGGCTCGGGCTTGCCATATCAAAGCGAATCGTGGAGATGATGGGAGGCGGAATATGGGTGAAGTCCGCACCCGGACGCGGATCGACATTCGCATTCACAGTGCGAGCGGAGCGCGGATGACAAGACCTTGGGGCGCCGCCCCAAACCCCGCCAGGGAGCAGAGCTCCCTGGACCCTTTTTTCTTTTTTTGTTTTCGCCCCGTGGGCGAAAACAAAAAAATGGAATGGGGGGCCGGGGGACTGGATGCGATTACTGGATCGTTCAGCCCCCGGTTTTGGGGGTTGGGGGTGGGAGCTTTGTCTCTACTTTTGATGGCAGTTTTATTAATACAAATCATACCTGAACTGCCCGGTGTGTTTGAGCAAGGCGCAGTGAAAATCAAAACAATAAATAATACAAATAAAAAGAATCGTGGTCGTGTTTAATATAGAATTAGAAATGAATGCACACAAATGATTCCTTTATGCATGACACGTTGCATATACCCATGGCTGTAGTATTACCCGTTTGCATTATTGGTTTGTTAAATGTATATGCGATTTGAAGGACCGCCTCTGTGGTCTAGTGGTCAGAGTTTCTGGCTACAGACCCAGAGGTCCTGGGTTCGATTCCCGGCACTTCCAGATTTTCTGAGAGGCAGTGGGTCTGTAACGGGGTCCACTCAGCCTCGTGAGTACTCGTGAGTATAACTGAGGAGCTACTTGGAAGAAATAGTAGCGGCTCCGGTCAAGAAAAC
>JAISRP010000134.1 GCA_031273585.1 Synergistaceae bacterium | reverse complement strand
GAGGAGAGGACGACGACCCTGTATGGCAGATCCAGCGCCTGAAGCACGCTCTCGGCGGCCTCCAGCAACAGGTCCAGCTCGCGGTAGCTCGTCTCCGGCGAGCAGAGCTTCACGAGCTCGACCTTGTCGAACTGGTGCTGCCTTAGCATCCCCCTCATGTCGCGCCCGTAGGTCCCGGCCTCCCTTCTGAAGCACACGGTGTAAGCCGCGTAGTAAAGCGGAAGGTCATCCTCGCTCAGTATCTCCCCAGAGTGCAGGTTCGTCAGGGGGACCTCCGCGGTCGGGATGAGCCACAGGTCGTCGTTGGCGCACCTGTACTGATCCTCCGCGAACTTCGGAAGCTGACCTGTCCCCGTCATGGTAGCGCTGTTCACCAGCATCGGCGGCAGTATCTCGGTGTACCCGTGCTTCGTGGTGTGAAGGTCGAGCATGAAGTTTATGAGGCCCCTCTCGATCCTGGCGCCAGCCCCCCTGAGCACTGTGAACCTGCTCTCCGCGAGCCTTGCGCCTCGCTCGAAGTCCATGATGCCCAAGGCCTCGCCGAGTTCCCAGTGGGGCCTCGGCTCGAACGGATACTTCCGGGGCTCGCCCCACCTCCTGACCTCGACGTTTGCGCTCTCGTCGGGCCCGACCGGGATGTCGTCCGAGAGCCGGTTCGGCATCATGAGGAGCTGCCTGTTCCACTCCTCGTCGATCACGGACAGCCTCGAGTCCATCTCTCGAATCCTGTCGCCTGTGACCCTCATCTCCTCCATCAGACCGGACGCGTCGCCGCCCGTCTTCTTTATCTCTCCGACCCTGCGGGAGCCCTCGTTTCTCAGGGCCTTCAGCTCCTCCACGGACGTCATGATCCCGCGCCGCTCCGATTCGAGCGCCAGCAGCGCGTCCAGGTCGAACGCGTGTCCGCGCCTCCGGAGGAGCTCGCGCACCTCGTCCGGGCGCTCACGGATCCATCTGGGATCGAGCATCAGCTCTCCTCCCCCTGGACGCGCCGCGCCTCGGCCAGCAGGTTGGCCATCTCGAGCGCTGCCATCGCGGCGTCCGCGCCCTTGTTCCCCGCCTTGCTTCCGGCCCGGGCGAGCGCCTGCTCGAGGTTCGAGCACGTCAGTACGCCAAAGCCAACCGGCACCCTCTGCTCGATGCTCGCCTGAGCGAGCCCCTTCGAGACCTCGGCGCAGATGTAGTCGGCGTGCGGCGTGTCTCCCTGGATGACGGCTCCGATCGCCACTATCGCGTCGTGCCTCCCGGACAGGGCAATCTCCTTCGTTATGAGGGGCAGCTCCCAGGCCCCTGGGACCCTGTACACCTCGATATCCTGATGCCTCACGTCATGGCGCGTCAGGACGTCGACGGCCCCCTCGAGGAGCCTGCCCGAGATGAGCTCGTTGAAGCGCGACACGACTATCGCGAAACGCAGGCCCGAACCTATGAGCGAACCCTGTACGGTTCTCATCGAATCACTCCCGGTCATGTTCAGATATGCAGGATGTGCCCCATCTTGCTGCACTTCGTCTGCAGATATTTCCTGTTGTGCTCGTTCGGCGGAAATTCGAGCGGGACCCTCTCCGATATCTCCAGGCCGTAGCCCTCCAGCCCCACCATCTTTCTCGGATTGTTCGTTATGAGCCTTATCCTTCTTATCCCGAGGTCCACCAGTATCTGCGCCCCGACCCCGTAGTCCCTGAGATCGGGCTCAAATCCGAGGGCGATGTTCGCCTCCTCCGTGTCCATCCCCCGATCCTGCAGCTCGTATGCCTTCAGCTTGGAGAGGAGCCCTATGCCGCGCCCCTCCTGCCTCAGGTACAGTATCACCCCCGCCCCCTCGCGCTCGATCATCTCCATCGAACCGCGAAGCTGAGCGCCGCAGTCGCACCTCAGCGAGCCCAGGGCATCCCCAGTGAGGCACTCGGAGTGTACCCGGACGAGGACGCTGTCCACCGACGACACGTCCCCCTTCACCAAAGCCACGTGAACCCTGTCGGAGTCGTCGTCCCTCATGTACTTGTAGGCGTATCCCCTGAAGTCGCCGAACTCGGTCGGAAACGTCACGGACGCCTCCCTCGTGACGAGCTTCTCTCGGCTCAGCCTGTACCTTATGAGATCCGCGACCGACATGACCCTGAGCCCGTGCTCGCGCGCGAACTGCAGGAGCTGCGGCAGGCGGGCCATCGATCCATCCTCGTTTAAGATCTCGCATATCGCCCCGCCGCCCCTCAAACCCGCAAGACGCGCCAAGTCGACAGCCGCCTCGGTGTGCCCCGAGCGCACCAGAACCCCCCCGGGGCGCGCAATCAGGGGAAAGACGTGCCCCGGCCTCCTGAAGTCGCCGGGCTTTGCCGCAGGGTCGACGAGCTTCCTCACGGTTATCGCCCGCTCCTCCGCGGATATTCCTGTGGTCGTTCCCGCCTTCGCGTCGACCGTCACGGTGAACGCCGTCCCGTGCAGATCCGTGTTGCGCTCGACCATCAGGTCCAGGCGCAGCGCCTCAGCTATGGAGCTCTCCACGGGCGCGCACACGAGCCCGCGGGCGTGCCTCACCATGAAGTTCATGCGCTCCGTCGTGCAGAGCTCCGCCGCTACGATCATGTCGCCCTCGTTCTCGCGGTTGGCGTCATCCACCACTATCACTATTTTCCCGGCCGCGATGTCTTTTATAGCATCCTCGATGGTGTCCAGACTTATTTTATCCTCAGTCATTCCTCGCCTCCACTGATCCAACCGTACTCCCGCAGATCCTCCCACGACAGGGAGCTTCCGCCGGGCCCGGATCCTCCGGTATCGACGCGCAGCAGCCTCGCCGCATACCTCGCAAGAACGTCTATCTCTATGTTGACTTGATGACCGACGGCGAGATCCCCCAGAGTCGTCTCCCTCAGGGTGGTGGGGATCAGCCCCACTGAGAACCCGTCGTCCCGCTCCCCAGGGGCGTCTATGACGGTGAGGCTCACCCCGTCCAGCGAGATCGAGCCCTTTGGCGCGATGCCCCACGAGAGCTCGGGCGGAGGGGTCACCCACAGCTTCCTCGCGCTGCCCTCGCTCGTGA
>JAISRP010000092.1 GCA_031273585.1 Synergistaceae bacterium | reverse complement strand
CCTGGCGGGGTTTGGGGCGGAGCCCCAAGGTTTTGCCCTTGCACCGCGCGTCTCCGGTCATTCCTCGTCCGGGCTTTTTTTTGCGCGGACGAGGAATGGGACGTACTTGGCGAGGCGCGGGTTTTTCCAGTTTTTTTTGACTGCCGTGCGCGAGAGGGCGCCCAGGACGAGGGCGGAGGCGAAGGCCGCGATCGAGTCGGTGGCCAGGGCGCAGGCGAAGGCGGCGAACGTCAGGAGGGCGAAGACGTTTCTGTAAAAGTTCTCGGACGCCCTGGCTGCGCTTGGGGCGGTTGGGGGTCTGTTCATCCCTGAGGGGGTTACCAGGGGGTTCCCAGTATGACGTGCGGGAGGAACAGCACGAGCCTTGGGAAGTATGCCACGAAGATTAGGGCCGGCAGCCAGCAGAGCAGGATGAACCAGAGGGTTGGGCGCATCATCTCGTTTATCGGGGTGTTGGAGAGCCTGCCGGAGAGGTAGAGGACGGGGGCGGCGGGCGGCGTGATGCAGCCGAGCCCGGTGTTGACGCCCACGACGGCCGCGTAGTGAATCGGGCTGAAGCCGAGTTCGACGATTATGGGCATCAGTATGGGCGTAGTCAGCGTCACGACGCTTATGTCGTCCATTAGCATCCCCATTATTACGAGGAAGATGTTGATCATCCCCATGATGACCCATTTGTTTGTGGATATCGCAAAGAAGAGGTGAAGGACCTTGCCGGGCAGGTCCTCGAGGATGTATAGGCGGCTCAGCATGGAGACGGAGTACAGCATCACCATTATGACGCCGGTCGTCACCCCGGACTCGACGAGGCAGTCCCACAGTCCCCGAAGGGTGAGCCCCCTGTAGACGAACATCCCGACTGGTATGGCGTAGACCACGGCTGCGGCCGAGGCCTCGGTCGGGGTCATGATGCCGCCGTAGATGCTGCCCAGCACGATTACCGGAAGCAGCAGCGCCGGCACCGCGCTGAGGCCCCTCTCCCTGAGGAGGCGCATCTTCTCCTTCGGCGTGCGGCGCGCTGCCACGAAAACGGTGGGGTTGTCCCTCAGCAGCCACACGTTGGCGGCGGATATCAGAAACGTCACGAGCAGGCCGGCCGATACTGTGGAGAGAAAACAGGCCAGCACGGACTGTCCGCTTATCCAGGCGAATATGATGAGGGTGGCGTTTGGGGGTATCAGCAGCCCGAGCAGGGCTGCGTTGGCCATCAGGGCCGCGGTATGCCCCCTCGGGTAGCCGGCTTTTTCAAAGCGGGGGAACATTATGGCGCCTATGCAGGACAGGGTGGCGCAGGCGGCTCCGGTTATGGAGCCGAACACGGCGCAGGACACCGTCCCCACGACCCCGAGCCCGCCCTTGACGCTGCCGCAGAACACGTCGACCAGGTCTATCAGTTTTTCGCCTATCTTGCCCCTCTCCATGAGGCCCCCAGCGATTATAAAAAGGGCTATGGCCATAAGGGACACCGAGGACATCTGCTGGTAGCCGTAGGGCAAGAGCTGTGACGGGTTGTAGCCGGCGCCGTCCGGCCCCCCGAAAAATATCAAGCGCGCGGATGAAGCCATGAAGCTGACCGGCACTGGGACTCCAATCAGCAGCGCCGCCATCAGGACCAGGAGCGCAAGATAGATCATGCCCTGCCCCTCCCGACGAGCGCGCGGGCGCTCAGTATGAGATTTCTGACGAAGTAGACCTCCATGAATATTAGCCCGACGAATGTGGCGGAGTAGGACGTCCACAGCGGGATGCGCCATACCATGCTAGTCGGTTTGAACTGGAAGTTTCCGAGCGGCCCCACGAAGCCGAAGCTGAAAAATCCGTAGCCGTAATAGACGAAGAGCCCGCAGACGGAGCTCGTGACGAGATGTCTGGCAAACGTTAGAGCGCGCTTTACAGCGCCCTCAGGCAGGTACGCGTCGACTACGTCGGCCGTGACGTGGGTGTTGTTGTACGAGCCGTATGCCGCGCCCATGAAATAAAACCAGAACGCCACCAGGACAGCGATCTCCTCGTATCCGTAAAAGTTGACCTTGAAGATGTATCTGGACGCCGCGGCGCCGACTATTATGAGGGTGATGAGCAGCGAGTCGACCCCTATTACCAGGGTGAAAGCCCCGACCACGACTCTGTCGAACAAATTCCTGCGAGCTGCTTCAGACATTGAGACGACCCTCCCGAGGACGCCCGGACGAAAATTTTACAGGAGGCTGATTCGCCGCCAAGACCGCCGATTTTTTTGCGAGGGACCCAGCCCCGGCGCATCGGAGTTTTTGCGAGTCAGCCCCCCGGGAATCCCGCCCGGGCGATTTACCGTTTTATTTAGGCGCCAGCGCCCCCACGAACTCGTCCATGAAGGGCTTCGTCATGATGTCGGCCAGCGACTCCCATGTCGCCGCGACCGCCTGCTGTATGGGGAGCAGCTCCTCCTCGGTGTATGTATGGGTCTCTATGCCCTGGTCGCGCATGAGCTGCATGTAACTCTCGTCGTCCTTCTTCGCGATCGTGATGCTCTTAGCCGCCGCCTCCGCCACGGCGTCGGCCACGATCTTCTGATCGTCGGCGGAGAGCTTGTTCCAAGTCTGCATACTCATCATGTACGACTCGTTTTCAATTGAGTAGTTGAGCTGATACCAGTACTTCGTCACGTCCTTCAGGATCGTGTACGCCGCCGCGGGCGGCAGCCCGTCCACTGCGTCGGCCACGCCGGTCTGAAGCGCGGTGTAGAGGTCGGAATAGGGGATGGTCACCGTGCGATAGCCCATTGCCTCGGCGCCCAGCTTGTAGGGGGCCATGTTGGGAACCCGGCAGAGGACGCCCTTGTCCACCTTGGGGTTGAGCGGCTCCGTGACCGGCTTTGTGCTGGCTATTCCGATGAAGCCCTCGACGTTGAAGCCGAGGAACTTGACGCCGAGCGCCTGGTTCAGCTCGTCCATCTTCCTGAACGCCCAGTTTCCGGGCTTGAAGATGTCCCCGAGCTGGTTGTATCCGGCGCAGTATCCGTTGATGTAGACGAAGTTCATGCGGGGGTCGATATCCCCCGGGGTGGATATGAGGGCCATGTCTATGGTGCCCTTTATGAGCTCCTGATGTACCAGCGTGTAGTCGCCGAGCTGATTTGCGGGGTAAACCTTCACCTCGATGCGACCGCCCGACCTCTCGCTTATCGCACCAGCGATCTCATTCATGTAGCCGGTGGCGGTATGCTCGGGCGGGAACTGCCCGGCAAAGCGGAGGGAAATCTCCGGCGCCGCCTCCGCGGAGCCCGATGCCATAACAACAAAAGCGAACAGCGAACACATCATTCCGACAATCGTAAGTTTCCTCATCGCTCTGATCACTCCTCATGCTGGACGTCTCTCTAATCCAGCGGATAGAAATATCACGGCTAATGCGTAATTATCCGCAACAACGTACGCTGCGCCATCGGGTCATGAACCACCCTCTTCCACGTTTTCCGACAATTGAAGTGAGTTTACGATATTTTTTATTCTGACGATCCCGAATAATCTCTTGTGATTATTCACAAAGTGACTGATTTTGTCAAGCTGAGCGGCGAATATTGATATATCAGATCCAGAAGCGCTGGCGAAAGTTTTGGACGCATCCTAAAATTTATCTCGGGAGGCGCCAGTTGAATACCTCGCCTCTTTTACCCCTCTCACGGAGGGGGGATGGCCGAAGGCCAAGGGGGAGTATCCTAAGAAGCCGCTGGTTGTCCAGAATACAGGCGGCTTCTTAGGATACTCCCCCAGTCGCTGCGCGACAGCCCCCTCCGCGAGGGGGCTTTTTAGGGCGTCACTCCGCCAGCTAGCACCTCGTCCTCGGAGAGCCCGGTTATGTCAGCGACGAGCGATACCTTCATACCGCGCGCCACCATCCGACGCGCCGTCTCGGTTTTGCCTTTGACTTCAACTTCGGCTAACCCCACAGTCCTGCCCTTAGCTTCACCCTCGGCCCTGCCCTCTCTCTTGGCGCTCGCAAGCTCCGAGATGGCGTCCGGTTCGCTAATGCGGCGTCACAAATTCGCCTTCGCCAGCTCCTTCTCGTAATTTTCTATCTCCTT
>JAISRP010000070.1 GCA_031273585.1 Synergistaceae bacterium | reverse complement strand
CGGGGAAGTTTTCCGACGCGCAAATATCCCGCCTGCGGCAGATCGGAGTGGACTTCGACATTCAGGAGTTGGCGCTGCTCTGGCTCGACAAAGAGTTCCAGAGCGAGATGCTGTCGTGCTCGGAGCAGGATGATGATGTCATCCCCCCCGCCGTCGAAGCCAAATTGAAGTGTTACCCCCTGCTTGAACTGTGGACGCGCTACACAAGCCGAAGAAACAGGCTGTACCGGCAGACGCGGCGCGATCTTTTCCGCGTCCCCGAATGCCCGACGTTCGACGCGTGGAGGTGGCGGCGGATACTTGCCGCAAGGAGCGAGCTCGGCTACTTCGGGCACGTCATCGACCACCCGATACTCGCGTTCGAGCTGGGCGACGGGTGCAGCGTGGGATGCTGGTTCTGCGCCTTCTCCACTCAGAAACTCAAGAGGAACCTCGACTACGAGACGGAGGGCGATTTTTTCAGGGATGTCGCAAGAGAGTGCGTCTCGCTGTTCGGCGCGGACGCGGCCGCGATGGCTCTGCTGTATTACGGCACGGAGCCGCACGACAACCCGAACTATCTCGATTTCATCAAGGACTACAAAAAAATCACCGGATACGCGACCTGCACCTCGACCGCGGTCCCGCTCGATGCGGAGTGGCTGCGCTCCCTCATACATTTTTACCGCGAGGAGGGCCAGCCCTGGCCTCGCCTCAGCGTGCTGACGAAGCAGATGATGTATAAAATCCACGACACCTACGCCCCCGACGAACTGAGGGACGTCGAGCTGTTGATGCAGATGAGGGAGCACTCGAGGGAGAAGGTCTCGGGCGGGCGGATACTGGCGGAGCACAAGGGGATGCGCGAGCGGGAGGCCGGCGCTTACCTCGACGGCGTCGTGCCGCAGGGATCGATAGCCTGCGTCTCGGGATTTTTGATAAACATGGTGAGGCGCGACATTCGCATCGTAAGCCCCTGTTACACGAGCGAAAAATGGAAATACGGCTACAGGGTGTTCGACCAGGCCACGTTCAAGGACGCGACAGACTTCCCGGACGTCGTGCGGGATCTGATGGCCCGCAACATGCCAACCGCCCCCCCTCGGGACGCGCATGCGCGTTTCCGCGACGACCTCGTCTACAAACCCACGGAGGACGGATTTGACCTGATATCCCCCAACCAGGTGCATCACTTTACCGGACGGAACCTGCACGGCGCGCTGGGCGGCCTCGTCGCCCGGGGGGATCTCACCTACGGCGAGCTCGACGACGAACTGGCGGCAACCGGCGGCATCAACCCGCTGCTGGCCGGCATGGCTGTAAACCACCTCTTCGACGGGGGCTTTATGGATGAACTGTACTCCGAGCAGCGCTGAAGAGCCGGCGGTTTCGCATACCTCCCTGGGCGACGTTCTGAGCGACATAGAGCCATCCCTGCCGGAAAGCCTGTTCGGAGAGGAGTGCCGAAGCCAGATGCGGCGCGTGGCGGAACGTCTCCCGATGCAGCTTTCGAGCTTCTGGGGTTTCGAGTGCCGCTTGGGCGAGCCGGAGCCCTCCTCCGACATCCTGTTCGAGATCAAGAAGGGCGCGCCGGGCCCCGATCTCCTGGCGGGGCGTCTTCCCTCGACCCTCGACGAGCTGTGCGGGGCATACCCGGCCTGGGGAAAGTTTCGCTCGTTCGCCCATGACTGGACGACTCCCGGACATCCGTGGAACCGCGATATCCGCAACCTCTGGCTGGAAATGGACCTGGCCGGCTCTGACGCGGAAAGCGTCCTGCGGCGGCCCAATATTTTCTTCGGCCCCGAGGTGAAGACTTCAAACGAGAGAGTTTTTTCGCTGATCGGCGAACTAATGCTCATGTTTGAACGCCCCGCCTCCCAGGCGCTCGCGCTGCGGGATTTTTTCGACTGTCTTCCCGGTGATGCGGGAATTTTTCAAATCGGCTTCATGCTGGACCGGCCGGACGACGACGGGATGAGGCTGTGCGTGGACAAAGTCGAGCCGGAGAAGATCATGCCCTGGCTCGCGAGACTGTGGCCCGCGATGAGCTCCGATGAGGCCGAATCGCTCAGGTGCGTCTTCGAAGCCGTCTTGCCGCTCTGCCGGCATTTCAATTTCGGCTTCAACCTGACTGATGACGGCGCGGGCGTCGCGTTTGGCGTGGAGTGTTACGAGGAGTGGCTCAACGAGGACGCCGCTCAGTGGCGCCCGCTGCTTGACGAACTGACCGGGCGCGGGCTCTGTCTGCCCGAGAAGGCCCGCGGTGTGGCGGATTACGCCGGAATCACTGCGCTGCCGCTCTCGAGGCGCATCTCAAGCGACGTCGTTTATCTCAATACCTACAGGAAAATTCACCACTTGAAGCTCACCATCTCGCGCGGAAATCCGACTCAGGCAAAGGCTTATCTTGCCGTGAGCCGTCCCGGCCTATCCCTGGAAACGTTCGGTATGCTGAAGCTGGCATCGAGCGCGTCGTCCGACGCGGACAGGCAGGCGGGGCGGGCGTGGAGCATCCAATGACGGGGGAAGGGCAGTACGACGTGATCATAGTGGGGGGCGGACTGGCTGGCCTGTCCGCCGCCTGTGAGCTCTCCTCGGACGAAAAAAAACGGGTGTTGCTGCTGGAAGCGGATGGCCGCTTTGGCGGCAAGGTGCGCACGGAGAGCCGGAACGGAATCGTCTACGAGACCGGCGCGATCTTCGCATTCGACCCCAAGTGGTTCGACTTCCCAGTGGATGCCGGCCCTCACGACGAGAACGACCATCCCGTTGGCCTGCTTCACCAGGAGCGGCTCTATACCGGCGACTCGGTGGACGAGTGCATCCGCTCGCTGTGTCCGGAGCTGCGCCAGTTGGTTTGTCTGCCGTTCTTCCTCTCCTCGCCCAATCCGCAGGAGGCGATGATCGGGGAGGACATGTACTCGGCGCTGTCGGCATTCTTCCGCGTCATCCATCCAGGGACGCCCTCCGAGGCCGTTGTACCCCGCCGCAGGGACTGCCTCATCCGCCACAGGGCCGACCGCTTCGAGAGGGGGAACGGAGCGATGACGGACGCAATGGCACTGCACTGCCGGGCGGAAATTAAAACTGGCTGCCGAGTTTACAAACTCGAGCCATCAGGGGGCGGCGGCGCAAGGGTCCTGTGGCGCGACGCTGGCGGCGCGGAGGGGGAAGCCGCGGCCCCAAAAATTATCCTGGCGGTCCCCGCTCCCGCGGCAAAAAAATTATGCGACGAACAGGCGAACGTCTCAACAGAATTTCTCGGCCGCGTCCGCTACGGCGGCGGGATCGCAGTCATCCTCCACTGCAAAGTCCCCGACCGGCTTGTACTGTCCTACATGGTCTCAACGCATGGCAATTTCAACACCTTTATATTTCATCAGGTTCCGAACGCTCCGGACGAGGCCGTCGTCACCGGCTACATAGTGGCCGAGCGCGCGGCGGCATGCGAGGGCATGAACGACGAAGATCTGACGCGGATGATGACAGAGGAACTGCAAGCGACGGGTATCGGCGAATTTACCGCGCAGAACTGCTCCCTGCTCGAATCGCGCCTCTGGCCGGAGGTCGCCCCAATAATAGAGGAGCAGGCTTATCGCGGTTTTTCCGCGACATGGCTCCACCCCATGCCGGGAGTCGTCCTGGCCGGGGATTACACGTGGTGGGACGGCGCGATGCTGCCCTATGGCATGTGGCCGGCGATAGCGTCGGGCCGCAGGGCTGCGCGTATGTGCCTGTTGCCGGACTTCGCCCCGCTCTCGGTAGATTTCAGCCGGATGCCGCTTGCCGAGACCACGGTCCTTCGCCTCAAGGAGAGTGGCCCGGAATACACTGAAACTTTCCGCGACGGCACAATCGCATACTACGGCCTCCTGCTTCAGGCGGCAAATGTCAGGGATGACCGGTTCCCCCTCCTTGAAAGTGAGTATGAGGAGGTCGAACGCTACCTGCTTGGGGAGGCCGTGGACGGCTTATGGTGCTACCAGAGGGATTACGGCGCAACGTCCCTTGACAGCGCCCTCGTCATGGAGGGGTTGCTCTCCACCGGCAGGCACGGCGAATATCTGCGCGACGCCTGCCGCAGGCTCGTCTGTGCGTTTTTCGACCGCGAAGAGGGCGGGTTTCGCACGAAGCCCGCCGGTTCGCTCGGGCGCGCGCCGTACTGGCGGGGCGTCGACTGCCCGGCGACGGCCCTGTGCGCGTGGCTGCTCTTACAAATAGATCCCGGAGGGTACGCGGAGGAGATAACCCTCTGCCGCGGCTATCTGCTGCGCCGTCAGCTCGTGAGCGGCGGCTGGCCCGGAAAATGGTTCCCCTCGCAGACGATACCCATCTGGTACGCGCTGCGTTTTTTTGCATCCCTCGGAGATTCCTCTTCCGACTCCACTCTTCCGGGCGCCATCTCCCGCGCCGTTTGCCGCTTGCAGAGCGGGCAGGGAAACGACGGCTCGTGGAACGGCTCCGTCATAGAGACCTCCGCCGCCCTGCTGGCGCTGGAATCAGCGTCGCCCGACTCCCCTTCTCTCGATGCTGGGCGGAAGTGGCTTCTGAGCGCCAGAGGCCCAGGCGGAGTGCCCGGCGAGCCAATTCTCGCTTACTGGTTCGAGGAGAACGGAGTGCGCGATTTGTTTTTTACGCGGGACCTGGGCCGCGTGACCTCCGCATGGGCGACCCTCGCCCTTGCTAAGCGAAAGGAATGTCCAAAGTTATGAGAGAGGCGTCGATAGTCACCGGCCCGATGCGAAGCGGCACGAGCTGCGTCACTGGCCTGCTCGAGCTCTGCGGTTTCGACCTGGGGCGCAACATCCGCGTCCTGCGCAACCCGACGCCGATGAACCCGAGGGGGCACTTCGAACACGACCTGCTATTCGCGATCAACGAACG
>JAISRP010000057.1 GCA_031273585.1 Synergistaceae bacterium | reverse complement strand
ACCTCGGTGCGCACGTCAGTTTTCCTCATGCGGAGCTTGAAGCGCGATTCCAGCCACTCGTTCATGTTTTTCCCTCCTGTCGGCAGGGCGCGCCTGCCGTGATACAGCAATTTAACATTAGAAGCCTAAAGGGTAAAGATTGAAAACCATTGCTGTCACCGCAACCGCCATCGGCAAAATTCCACGCGGTTTATTCAATCGGCTATACAGCCGATTTTAAATTGCTATTGCGTCACTTCACACGAAAAGTTCCAGCAGCCTGCCCTCCGCGGCGTTCACATATCCCTGGTCCGTCAGCTTGAGCTCCGGGATGACAGAGAGGGACAGAAAGCTCATGTTCATAAACGGCTGAGGCATGACGGCGCCTAGGTCAGCCGCCGCCCTGGACATCCTCTGGATTGCGTCCGAGAGCGCGGTCGGGTTCATGTTACTCATGAGGCCGCCGATTGGCAGGGACAACGACGAGACGATCCTGTCCCCGTCGGAGACGACCATCCCCCCGCGGTTCTCCGCGAGGTACTTCATGGCGGTCCAGATGGACTCGTCATCGGTTCCGACAGCTATGTAGTTGTGGGCGTCATGCGCCACGGACGACGCCAGAGCGCCCCTCTTCAGGCCGAATCCGCGGACGAAGCCCACGGCAGTCCTGGCGCTTCCCCTGTTCTTCTCGGTCACCACCACCTTCAGTATGTCCCGTTCGCAGTCGGAGACCACGAAGCCGTCCTGCACGAGGGGCTCTGCCGTCATCTGCTCCGTGACCACGCGCCCCTCCAGGGCGACGATCACCCTGATGTCCCTGCCCGGCTGAACCGGAACGAGGAACGACGATTTGTCGGGCGGCGGATCGATCGTCCCTGTCGCGGGCAGGTCCGTTGCCATTGGCGCGAACGTCCCGAAGAGCGCAGATCCGTCCTCCGCGGCCAGGATTCCTCGCTTCCAGACCTTTATGGCCCTGCACTCCTCGAGGGACGGGACCATCACGATGTCCGCTATCCTGCCAGGGGCTATCGCGCCTCGGTCCCACAGGCGAAAGTAGGCCGCAGGGTTGGCAGTCACCATAGCGGCCGCTATCAGCGGCCGTATGCCCGCGCCTATCATCGTGCGAACCTTGTGATCCATGTGCCCCTCGGAGAGGATGTTTCCCGCTGTGATGTCGTCGCTCACAACCATGCAGCGGGCGAATCTCGCCTCGTCCTCTAGGATTATGGGCAGCAGGTTAGTCAGGCTGTGCTCGGCTGTCCCCTCCCGCATCATGATCCACATTCCGCGGCGTAGCTTCTCGAGCGCCTCCTCCGCGAAGTCGATCTCGTGGTCGCTGTCGCACCCGGAGATGAGGTACGCGCAGAGATCCTTCCCCCTGACGCCCGGCGCGTGTCCAGTCCTCACCATCCCCCTTGCGCCGGTTATCTTTGCCCAGACTGACTCGTCCCCGGATATGACGCCTGGAAAATTCATCATCTCCGCGAGATGAGCACACAGCCCCCTGTCATAACAGTCCATTATCCGGTATGCGTCGATCTCCTCGCGGGGGGTCTCAAACCCCGAGGCCGGCACGCAGGAGGGCGCCCCCAAAAATACGTCCAGCGGCGTGCGCATCGACTCCCTCTTCATGAACTCTATTCCGGGAAGTCCGCAGGTGTTGGCTATCTCGTGCGGATCCGACATGACCGTCGTGGTCCCGAGCGGAACGACGGCCGCGGCGAACGCAGCAGGGGCCAGCATCGTGCTCTCTATGTGGATGTGTCCGTCTATCATCCCAGGCATCAGGACCGCGCCGGAGGCGTCCACCACCTCCCTGCCCTCGTACCCAGTCCCGACCCCGGCTATGATCCCGTCCTTTATCGCAATGTCGGATGCCTCGTACTCCATCGAGAGCACGTTTGCAATCCGTCCCCCCCGAATCAACAGGTCGCATGGCGAGTCCCCCCTAGCCGCGGCAAGCACGCTCTTCATCAGATTACCTCCAGTATCGGGTCCGCAGTCCCCCCGGGCCGCGGTTTCATCCCGGGCCTGCGTCAATTGTACTATAGCGATTTAAAATTAGAAGCCTAAAGGGTAAAGATTGAAACCTCGGCTGCCGCTGCAGCCGCCAACGGCAAAATTGCACGCGGTTTATTCAATCGGCTGTACTTGTTTAGGCGGTAATCGCCATGTTGCGGTCAACTCGAAATCTGCGGGTTCAAAACCGTGGGCGGCGCCTACGGTCCTCCGTCCTCCGATTTGGATAAAACTACAATTTAATTTTTTCCGCCTGGGATGTATAATTGGAATATAAAGGGGAGGCGATATCCATGAATGAACCAAGAACCTACAGTTCCGTTTCAAACGCCGGCGATGTGCTGGCCCAGGGCTTCATGACGAAGGTGTACGCGTGGATGATGTTGGGGCTGATCATCACCGGAGGGGCGGCGTATGTGACGTCGACGTCGGAGACTCTGCTATCCGCTCTGATCGGCCGGTGGACATTCATAATCCTGGCGATAGCCGAGGTCGGCATAGTGATATACCTGTCCTCCAGGATAATGACCATGAACCCGACGACGGCCAGCGTGATGTTCTTCGTCTACGCCCTGCTCAACGGGCTGACGCTGACTCCGATCATGCTGATCTACACGAGGGAGTCCATCTCGACCGCGTTCTTCACCACTGCCGCCATGTTCGGCGCTATGAGCGTTTACGGGACGGTGACGAAGCGGGATCTGTCGTCGTGGGGGAGCTTCCTCATGATGGGGCTCGTCGGCCTGTTAGTGGCCCTCCTCATCAACATGTTCGTCGGAAGCTCCAGGGCGGAGCTCGTGATCAGCATCATGGGGGTCATAATCTTCACCGGGCTAACGGCCTACGACACGAACAGGATCCGGGCGATGGCGCGCGAGATGAGAGCCGGCGACGACGTCCGCAGCAACATGGCGGTGATGGGCGCGCTCAAGCTGTACCTCGACTTCATAAACATGTTCCTCTTCCTGCTAAGGATCTTCGGCAAGCGCAGATAGGGACGCCTGACCGCCGGGGCGGCGGGCCGGTAAAACGCGGCCGGGGGACGACGTCCCCCGGCTGTTTGTTTTTTTTGGGTCTCAGTTACGTCCTCTCCTCGCCGCCAAGCTGTTTTATGAGGCGTTTTTTTACCGCGGCGGCGGAGGATTCTATCTCGTCGGACGTCAGGGTCTTCCTGTCCGACCCGATCACCAGGCGGATGGTTATGGACTTCTTCCCCGGCGGAATCTGCTTGCCGCGGTATTCGTCCACGAACGACGCCGAGCGCACGAGGTCCGATGCGCCACGCTTGCCAAGCGCGGCTGACTCGACGCTCTCCCACTTCGTCTCATCGCCGAAGATCATCGATATGTCGTACTCGACCTGCGGGTACTCCGGCAGGCGCGCGTATTTGTTCGTGCGCGACGGCAGAGGGATCAGCGAGTCCACGTCGATGTCGAACACCATGACGGCCGACTGCTTTATCCCAGCCGCCAGTGCGGAACGCTTCGAGAGCAGGGCGAGATGCCCGGCTTCGGCTCCGCCGCTCGATATGTTGAGCCATACCGTCTCATCCGCCCAGTGCGGACGTGCGGACTGGCCGAAAGACAGGGACTCGACGTGAACGTACCGCCCTATGTTCTCGACCACGCCCTTCGCTCGCCTGAAGAGCCCGGGCACGCCGTTCTCCCAGCCTACAAACGCGCCGGTCACGCGCCGCCTCTGCTCCGGCAGCAGCTCCCTCCCGTCATAGGCGGACGCATAGTTTCTGTCGAAGAACACCTGCGACAGCTCGTATATCGCGAAATCATCAAAGTATCGCACATTCCCGGACACTGCTCCGAGCAGATTCGGCAGCAGAGACGAGCGGACATGTCTCTCGTCCGGCGCGGGGGGGGTGGAAATTTCCAGCATCCCCGATCTGTCCGGGAAGACCGCGTCGAGGTACTCGTCCTTCACCCAGGGATACGTGAAGACCTCCTGCATCCCGCAGCGGTACGACAGGTACTCGCGCAGCCAGCGCTCGAGGTCGACGCCGCGCTGATTTATCGACCGCTCGAACGTGGTCGTTATCGGCGTCGGCTCGAAGTTCTCGTATCCGTGGAGGCGGGCTATCTCCTCCATTATGTCGTCCGGCAGCGATATGTCGCCGGTCGAGCGCCACGACGGCGACCCGGCCAGCAGCAGGTCCCCGGATATCTCAGCGGAGAACCCGAGGCGGGAGAGCATCCCCTTTATCTCGCCGTCGCCCAGGCGCTTTCCCATGCGGCGCGCCATCCAGTCCAAGGACACCTCGACGCGCGTCGGCTCGAGCGGGCGGGGGTAGTTGTCGCGGTACCCAGTCACGGTCATCTCAGGGAACTCCGCGGCGAACATGTCCGCCGCCAGCCGCAGCGCCTGATCGGCGCGCTGGGGGTCTATGCCCTTCTCGTACCGCACGGACGCCTCGGTCCGCAGATCGTTCCTCTGCGCCGTCACCCTCACCCCTATGGGCTCGAAGTTCGCTATCTCCAGTATTATGCTTGTGGTGTCGTCCAGAATGGAGTCCTTCGCGCCGCCCATGATCCCGGCTAAGGCAACTGCCTCCCTGTCGTCGGCTATCACGAGGTCGCCCGAGGACAGCCTCAGCTCCCTGCCGTTTAAGAGCAGCAGCGGCTCCCCGTCACGTGCCCTGCGAACCGTTATGCCGCCCTCGATGTTGCCCGAGTCGAAGGCGTGGGTAGGCTGACCCACCGCCAGCATCACGTAGTTCGTCACATCGACCAGCGCGTTTATCGGGCGCATACCCACGCGCCATATCCTGCTCCGTATCCCGAACGAGGCCGGCTTCGTGGACACCCGGTCGATCCTGACGCCGATGTACCTCGAGCACTTAGCCGGGTCCTCTATGGCGACCCTGACATCCGCTGCCCCGTCCGGAAGCTTGAAATCCGGCAGGCCGCGCAACGGGACATCGTAGAGCGCGGACAGCTCCCGGGCTATTCCGTAGTGCCCCCACAGGTCGGGGCGGTTCGTGAGCGATTTGTTGTCTATCTCTAGCAGAACGTCGTCCAGGCCCAGCGCTGCCGCCAGGTCCGTCCCTGCCGGGGCCTCGAATCCCGAGAGGTCGACTATCGTTGCCTCCTCCTTAAACGGGAAGAGCTCGGACAGCCCTATCTCCGATGACGCGCAGATCATGCCGTAGCTCTCGACGCCCCGCAGTCTGGCGTTCTTTATCTCCACCGGTTCGCCCTCGCCGTGCCAGCGGACGAGCGCGCCAGGATGCGCCACCGCCACCTTCATGCCGCGGGCCAGGTTTATCCCCCCGCAGACTATCTCCCTCACGTCGCCATGCCCGATGTCAGTGCGGCAAATTCTGAGCTTGTCAGCGTTGGGGTGAGGAACGATCTCGTTTATTACGCCCACCGCCATGTTCCTGAACCGGTCCGACATCCTCTCCGCACCCTCGACCTCGACGGTCGACATCGTGAGGTCGTACATCAGACGGGAGACGTCCAGGTCCGCCGGCAGTTCGACGTAGTCCTTGATCCAGTCGAGCGATAACTTCATATTCCCTACCCCCCGGCTACTTGAACTGACTCAGGAAGCGCAGATCCGCGCTGTGGAACAGCCTCACGTCGTCCACGCCGTAGCGCATCATGACGAGCCTGTCGAGCCCTATGTTCACGTAGAATCCGGTGTACTCTGACGGGTCGAGCCCGGACGCCCTCAGCACGTTCGGGTGAGGAGTCCCGCCCGGCATTATCTCGATCCAGCCCACGTGCTTGCACACGCTGCAGCCGGTCCCGCCGCACACCAGGCAGCCCATGTCGATCTCGTAACCCGGCTCCACGAATGGGAAGAACCCCACCCTCATCCGCACCGGGACGTCCCGCCCGAAGACCTTGTCAAGGATGCTTTTCACCATCACCTTGCCGGCGGAGAACGGAAACTCCCTGTCGACGATCAGGGCCTCGTACTGGAAGAACGCCCGTTCGTGCCGGGCGTCGGTCGTCTCGTTCCTGTAGACCCTTCCCGGGTAGACGAAGCGGTACGGCGGGCGTCTCGTCTGCATGTAGCGGACGCTCGCTCCCGTCAGGTGCGGCCTCAGGCAGAGGCGGTCCCCGCCGCGCCCGGAGTCGTGTCCGGCTATCCAGTACGTGTCCATGCTCTCGCGGGCCGGGTGGTCCGGCGGAAAGTTCAGGTTGTCGAATGCGTAGAGCTCGCTCGTTATCTCGCCCTCCTGAAATATCTCGAAACCCAGCGACCGGAACGCGTCGTTCAAGTCATAGCACATCTGCGTTATCGGGTGCAGCGCGCCGCCGTCTGGGGCGATGCCGGGGACCGTGAGGTCGAAGTCCGGCGATATCGCCGAACCTGCCAGCCTCAACGCCTCCTCCCTCTCCTCCGCGAGCCTGACTAAAAAATTTTTGAGGTCGTTCGCGGCAGATCCCATCTCAGGCCGAAGCGACACATCGAGAGATGGGATCTCCCTCATGATGTCAGCCAGCGCGCCCCTCCTGCCGATGAGGGACGCCTTCACGTTCTGGAGCTCCGAGGTTGTGGAGGCGGCCGCTATGCGGGCCTCGCCCTCCCGTCTCAGTTCCGCCAGCCGTTCCTTCATTACTATACCGCCAGGGCCTCCCTGGCCTTCGACACGAGCTGCGTGAACGCGGCCGCATCATGCACCGCCAGGTCCGCTAACATCTTGCGGTTGATGACGACCCCGGCCTTCTTGAGCCCGTTCATCAGGACGCTGTACTGCATCCCGTTCGACCTCGCGGCGGCGTTTATGCGCGTTATCCACAGCCTGCGGAAGTCGCGCTTCTTGCGCTTGCGGTCGTGGTACATGCGGGAGAGGGACTTCAGGTACGCCTCCCGCGCCCTGCGATATACGTTCTTCTTGCGTCCCCAGTAGCCCTTGGTTATTGAGAACAGTTTTTTCAGCTTTCTTCTGCTCGCGCTCGAACCCTTCACTCGCATTTCAAGGTCACTCCTTATCCTGACTCGCGCGCCATGTGCGGGCGCTATGCGAACCCAACGTCATGAACGCTCCTTACATCCCATCAGCCCTGCCCTCACACGCGCCGGACGCCAATGCTCCGGGCGAGGGCCGGCCCCGAACTATGCGTAGGGGATGAGTTTCTTCATCTTCGCCTCGAAGGAGGGCGTCACGATGCCCTTCCTGCGGAGGCTGCGGAGCCTCTTCTGCCGCTTGTTGACCAGTATGTGACGGCGTCCGCTCTTCTGATACGACAAGTGCCCCGAGCCCGTCAGGCTGAAGCGCTTCTTAGTCCCCGAGTGTGATTTCATCTTAGGCATAACGATTCTCCTCCCCTGTTATCCTTCATTGCTCGAGCCCGGACCGCCCTCAGCGGGAGATTCAGCCGCATCCGCCGCCCTGGGTTCCCTGGGCGCCTTCGGCTTATCCGGCTTCTGGGAGGGAACGGCGATCGCGGTGGGGCTGACCATCATCCTCATGTACGCCCCCTCCATGCGCGGCTCGGTCTCCACCTTGCCGAGGGGTTCGATGTCCGCCCTTACCCTGTTTAGGACCTCGCGGCCCCTGTCGAGGAAGGCCATCTCCCTGCCCCTGAAGAATATGGAGACCTTCACGCGATGACCGTCCTCCAGAAAACTCCTGATCGCCCTGACCTTGAAGTCGTAGTCATGCTGGTCGATCTTCGGGCGCATCTTCATCTCCTTGACGGTCTGATTCTTCTGCTTCTTGCGCGCGTCCTTGTCCCTCTTCTGCTGCTGGAAGCGATACTTTCCGTAATCCAGAATCCTGCAGACGGGCGGGTGCGCAAGGGGCGCCACCTCCACGAGGTCGAGGTCCCTCTCCTCAGCCAGCTTCATAGCCTCTGACGTCTGGACCACCCCGAGCTTGTTCCCCTGATCGTCGATCAGCAGAACCTCGCTTGCGCGAATCATGGCGTTCACGCGCGGCTCATCCTCCTTGTTGACGTTGGTATTGCTAATGACAAACCACCTCCCGATGAATGGAAATCAAAAAAGGGAGTAACGCACATGCGCCGCTCCCCAAGGATTCGTAAAATTCTTCCCCCTATTGACCCGCCGACACGATGCCGGCAGGTGAGAGGCGCACTCCTCCGCTTCTTATTTCAACATTTCGGAGTATACCACGAACGGCGGCAAATGCAACGCCCAAATTCGAGCCAAACCAGAGGATCAAGACCGGATCAAGACCGATCAAGACCGTGGGCGCCGCCCACGCCCGCCGGGGGACCAGTCCCCCGGACCCCCTTCCCATTTTTTTGGTTTTCGCCCTGCGGCCTAAAACCAAAAAAATAAAAATAGGGTCCTGGGAGCCGCGCTCCCTGGCGGGGTTTGGGGCGGCGCCCCAAGGTCCTGTCCTCTGATCTGGGTTTTCCATGAGCGACCTCTAAGCCGCGGCAGATGTTATTATATACCGGCGGGACCGATGCGCGCGGCTCGCGCCGGCGCGTATATGTACAA
>JAISRP010000017.1 GCA_031273585.1 Synergistaceae bacterium | reverse complement strand
CGCCGCAGAGCGACTCTATCGATCCCTCCCCCTTTTCCGACGAAGGACCTTTGGCCTCCTGGCTCATTACAAGGCTAAATGAGAAGTATTAAGCTCTATCCACCGTGAATCGGCATGTTCTGTCGCCAGTGCACCAGCAGTCGATCTCCCTCACGTTATAGGGCGCTCCCGTGTATGACTCCATCACTCCGGCAAGGAAGCCCTCGTCATACTTGCACACCTCGAAATCGAGCTCCGGAAGGCCGGAACAGTCGAGGTCCTCCTCGACCGAGAGAATCAGCTTGCCCAGGTCGTCGCTGGTCTTCTCCACCCGGAGGATTCCGATGCCGTTCTCGCGGAGCTGGCCCTGCAACGTTCTGACGAAGTCCCCGAGGTCCTTCTGCTCTCCGATGTACTTCCTGTAGAACTCGGTCCCAGCGATCCGTCCGGCCGAGAAAAATATCTCGTCCGCCTCTTCGGTTCCGTACTTGCGCTCGATCACATCGCGGAACGTGTACTGCATCAGTCTGTAGACCTCAACCCTCACGTTGAACCCCAGGTTAGGACGGCCCAGCTCTATATCCCCGATAAGCGCCGGATGGAACTCATACTTCCTGACAACGTTATCCTCAGCCATCTGTTTACACTCCCTTGCTATGGATTTTTTTATTCATCTTCGGAACATCCGACCGCTCCTCGGTCCAAAAACGCCTCATCGGAGGGGGAGCGCGATGTAAACGCAAGCGCAACGTCACTTCTCGAGCGCGAAGGTGGACGTTATCCTCCTGAACTGCTGCAGGTATTCATCCGAATTGACGACGGCTATCCCGTTAAAGGAGTACACGCTCGCATCTCCAAAGAGCATCACGAGATAGCCCTTCCCCGGCACGGTCCTCCTGACGACCCCGCCGCTCGAGCTGCGCGACTTCCTGACGGCGCCCTCGAAGTCGGCGACTATTTCGATGCCCTTCAGCCCGGCGTAAGTCACCGCCTTGCGGCTGGATACCTTGAACTCGTAGGACGATAGGTAGCTCTCCATGGCCTTATCGGCGTAAGAGGCGCGCTCATCCTCCGGAACGCCCTGGCGGATGCGGGTGGCGGTGTACAGCGCGGAACTGAGCTCCCCTCCCGCGGGAACGCCGTCGACGGTATAGTACCTCGTCGATGACACCTCGTCCGCAAATCGGAAGGACGTGCCGTTCGCCGAGAGCTTGTATCCCCCGGATTCGGCGCTCTGCTTCGGGTTGAATATCGCTGTCAGCAGCGAATTTCTGACCATCGTGGCGGCGGACTTGTCGGACGCCGGATAGTAGCCGTATATAAAAACCGCCATGCTGTCATCGCCTAAGACCAGGAGCTGTACGCCGGTCGCAGCCTGATTCTCCTCGTCTCCATCCTTGCCGAGCGTACCCGAAACGAGGGTGGCGGGCTTCTCGTTGAGGGTCACCGGCGAGCTGTCAACGAGCTTTATCCCGTCCGCCAGGAGTCCCTCCGCCGTCAGTGCTCCCGCGGAGTCCTTGTAGGACGCGCCGTTCTTCTCGACGATTTTATACTGTATCCCGCGCGACGCCAGCTCGAATCCTATGAACGCATCGGACTGCACCGCGCCAGGCGGCGGCACCACAGCCACGTGAGCGCCCTTCGCGATTACGTGTTTGGCCGTCATGACGTTGCTCTTGAATATCCTCTGCCCCGCGGACGACGCGGACGCCATAAGCAGCAGGGCCAGCGACGCTCCCACAATTATGCGCAAAATTTCACTGCGTGTTCTCAATTTACAGTCTCCTCCGTATCTGGATAAATTAACTGCCTTAAGTCCTGCGACGTGACCGGCGCGGCATCGCCGGATGCGGCCGGACCGTCCTCCAACTCGGGCCCCGCCGGCAGATCCGGCGATACATCAGGCACTCCTGCGTCCGAGGCGTCCCCGGAGGCCGCGCCGTCCGATTCGAGAACCAGCAGGTCCCACGAGACGGCATCGGCCGACCGGACCGTCAAGTCCGCCGAGAGATCATCATCGCGGTCGTCGCCCCTGTCCCCCGATGCAGCCTCCGGAATCCTCACGTCGGGCGAGCCCTCCAATATGATGGGCAGATCCACTGACACGGCGTCGTCCTCGCCGTCCGGCGCATCCGCCCGGGCGGGGGCCTTCAGCACGACGCTCTTTAACATCGCTAGCACGTCGGTGGCGGAGTCAACGTCGCCGCTGACGAAAACCCCGTTGACCACCAGGGTGTCGCCCCCGCTCTCGAGAAGCATTATCCACTTGCCCCACTTTTTGCCGCCGTCCGGGTGGAGCGCCTTCAGCAAGAGAGCCCTCGACCCGTTGATCACCGCCTCGCTCCTGGACAGGACGTCGATCCCCCTGGACTTCAGGACGGAGTCGGTGAAGCCATCCGCGATCCCCTGAAACGGGGACTTGATGACCGAGACGATCACCTCTATGGTCCGGTCCCTCGCGACAAATCCATCGAACCTGTCGGACAGGGAGAAGTCGGCCGGCACGGCAAAGCTGGCGCCAGTCCCCGGGATCTCCACATGGGCAGGCGTCATCTCGTTCTCGAGGGTCACAACATCGGCGCCGGAACTCCCGGAATCAATGAACAGAAACAGCGAAACGGACAAGATAACCAGGAGAAACTTCCGGGCGCCTGAAAAAACGTGGTCACTTCTACTGCGCAGAACAAACATCTCCCATCTAGTATACTGCGGCAAGACGCTCGCAAAATCGCGCGTCTTGCCCCCGGAATCAGACTCGCCGCCAGGAGTTCCGTTGGATAAAGCCCCAAAAAACCAACCTGCCCAGCATCGCCGGGAGGAAAAAAATTCGTCCGAGCGACGCCTCCCTAAGAAAGGGCAGATTTAACGCCCAGCCTAAAAGGCAAGGATCAAAACCCTGATCAGCCCCGCATCCCCTAGCGGCAAAATTCTGCCCGCGCGATTCAATCAGCGATTCTCCAAATCAATAATAGCACAAAAGAGCCCGCCGAGTCCGCAGCGGATTCTCATTGGAGGCGTTAAATTCATCAATAGCATTATAAAAATTTATATCTTTATATTCCTAATACGCCCATGCTTCATAATAATATCAAATAAAACAAGAATCAAGGACGCGGGAAGAACTTTCTAAACGAGTTTAAACGAGTTTAATCGGTCTCACAGAACGCAAAAGCGCAGCGCGAAGCGGAAGACCGTGGGCGCCGCCCACTCCCGCCGGGGGACCAGTCCCCCGGACCCCCGTCTCTTTTTTTTGTTTTCGACCGCCGGGCGAAAACAAAAAAACTGTTGGAGGTCAAGGAGGCACAGCCTCAAACGCGGGGTTTGGGGATGAACCCCAAGATCCCGCCCGCGGGAGTCGGCAGACGGGGTCAGGCAGACGGGGTCATTCTTGACAGTCGGGGAAAATATGCTAGGATACTGCACGTTGGGCTTATTCCTCGGTAGCTCAATCGGCAGA
>JAISRP010000106.1 GCA_031273585.1 Synergistaceae bacterium | reverse complement strand
ATCTGCTCTTTATCCTGAATACAGTCATAACGCGCCCCCCTTGACGAAATGCCCCCCAGGTCAAGACCGTGGGCTCCGCCCACGCCCGCCGGGGGACCAGTCCCACGGACCCCCATCTGTTTTTTTGTTTTCAGCCGTAGGCTGAAAACAAAAAAACTTATTGGAGGTCCAGGAGGCACTGCCTCCTGGCGGGGTTTGGGGCGGAGCCCCAAGGTCTTGCACGTGGTCTTGCACGTGGCTTTATATAAATGCCGGCTCCATGAAGAGGTCGCCCTCCTCGAAGCGGCTGAGTCTGAAGTTGTGGATGTCGACGAATGTTTTCTCCCCGAAGAACATCTCCTTGGCGAGCCTGCCGCCGCTCGGGCCGAATTGGAGGCCGTGTCCGCTCCACCCGCAGTTCACCCACAGGCCCTCTACGGGGGTCCAGTCGATGACGGCCTGGTGATCCGGCGTCACGTCGTATGGGCCCGACCACTGGTGCACGACCCTGACGCCGCTTAAAGCCGGGATGCGCTGAAGGACGCTCCTCGTGACTCCTTCCAGAAATTTCGCGCTGTTGCCGCTCACCGTTGTCTTGGGTTCGTCGGGGTCGTCGCGCCCGAAGAAGAAGCTGCCGTTGGGGAGCTGCTTGAAGTATGCGCCGTCGTCGAGGCAGAGGGTCATCGGGCAGTTGAACGGATCTATCGGCTCCGTCACGAGCAGGTTGTGCCTCTCCGGCGTCACCGGCAGATCGACTCCGACGGTTGCGGCGAGCGGGGTGGACCAGGGGCCGGCTGTGAGCAGCACCCTGGGGGCGCTCCAATCCTCCCCCGCGGCCCGAACGCCGGTTATCCTGCCGCCGGACGAGAGCAGGCGCTCGACCGGCGAGTACGTGAGGACCCTGGCGCCGAGCTTCTCCGCCGCCCTGCCGTAGCCCATCGTGAGGGCGTGCGGGTTTATGTGGCCGTCCTCCGCGCAGTACGCGGCCCCGATCATGCGGTCTGTGTTTAAGTACGGCCAGCGGCCGGATATCTCGCGCGGCGTCAGGTCCTCGGACGGGATGCCGAGGCTGCGTTGAAGCGCCACGTTTTTTTTAAGCTGACTCATGCTCTCCTCGGTGTAGGCGACCCAGAGGTAGCCCCACTGGGTGAACTCCAGGTCGAACTCCCCACCCAGCTCCTCCTGAAGCGTCGGGAAGCACTGCAGGTTGTACTTCGCCAGACGGCAGTTGACCTCGGTGCCGAAGTGCTGGCGCAGCCCTGCCGCGCTGCGCCCCGAGCCGCCGGAGGACAGGTACTCCCTCTCGAACAGCGCCACGTCCACGCCGGCTTTCGCCAGGTGATACGCGGCGGACGCGCCGTGTACTCCCCCGCCGACTATTATGGCGTCGGCGGTCCTCCCTCCGCTCACTTTGGCGTTTCCCCGCCGCGGGACAAAAGCCCCAGCTTCACCGGCTTGACGGGCGGCCGGATCGTCCCGGGGCAGATCGCGTCCATCGGCTCGCCAGTCGCGCGGGACAGCTCCCGCAGGACAATATCGCGGCAGCCCCGCCCCTGGCAGGGGCCCATGCCGATGCGCAGTATCCTCTTCAGCTCGTCGAAGCGGCGATATCCCCTGTCTATCCAGGCGCGAATCTCCTCCCGCGTTACCTCCTCACAGCGGCAGATCACGATGTCATCGGCATTCATCGCACTCACACCCTTATGGCTCTCACGTCGTTCACCTTGTCGGCCGGGGCCGTCACGTGCACGACCATCGTCCTGTCCCTGTGCGGCTCCGTTATGTTCTCCACCCGACCCTCGCACACGACCTCGCCGGTCCGCCCCAGGCACTTCACGGTCTGCCCCTTCTCGGGCAGGGGGAGCATCTCGTAGGGGAGCTTCATCAGGACTGCGCCGGGCGCGTAGGTGAGATCGGCCACGAAGCAGGCGAGCCCTGGGCACTTGGCGACGCAGAGCGCGCAGCCCGTGCACTTTTCATAATCTATGGAGGGGACGTCGTTTATGTCGGCAAAGCTCGAGATTGCGCCGGTCGGACAGGACGTGTGACAGGGGTTGCAGGGGATTCGCTGGGGGCACTCGACGACGACGAGCCCTCCCTTGCGGGTTTTCCAGAGCTCCTCGGGCGGCCTCACCGCGCCGGGGCGCTCCTCGGTCAGAACTCCGTTCTCAAAGACTGCGG
Source organism: Synergistaceae bacterium (assembly GCA_031273585.1). Classification (GTDB taxonomy): domain Bacteria; phylum Synergistota; class Synergistia; order Synergistales; family Synergistaceae; genus JAIRWR01. The sequence continues at coordinate 465 of JAISRP010000106.1, read as the reverse complement.
TCACATTCACCTTGCGTCCCCCTCCCAGCCGTCAACCGTGACGGCGCCGACTCCGGCCCGTATCTTCTCCCCAACCTCGCCAGCCCGGAGATTTTCCAGGCGCGAGCGGAACCACCCGACCCTCCCGGGATCGACCCCGAGGCCGAGCGACCCCGCCGCGCCAAGCCCTGCGATGCGCCCCTCTATCATGGCCGCGCTCGCCTCCTCTATGCCGCTCACATCTCCCGCGATCCATATATCCGCGTTCGACGTCCTCATGAACTTATCCCTCAGCGGCACGTGTCCGCAGAGGAACGGGACGTACTTCATGCTGCACCCGGCCTGCCAGAGCAGCTCGCTCGTGGGAGTGAGCCCGACGGCCAGGCAGATCGCGTCGCACTCGATTTTTTCGGGATCTCCGGCCTGGTTGAACTCCTCGTCGAGCGCGCATATCTCCGCGCCGGTGACGACGCTCTCGCCCACGGC
>JAISRP010000235.1 GCA_031273585.1 Synergistaceae bacterium | reverse complement strand
CCGAAATAACGCTCCGGGTCGAGCTGAAGCCGGACGAGAGGGCGATGTACGAGGCGATTCGCCGGATCGCGGCAGAGGAGCTGTCGGAATACAGGGGGGATGACGCGAGGTTCCTGATCTTCGCGCACCTGACGCGGCTCAGGCTGGCGTGCTGCAACGCGGCGCTCGTGATGCCCGTCAAAGGCGCAAATTTTCCGTCGGCAAAGCTCGACGCGTTCTCCGGGATAATGGACGACCTGCGCGCGGGGGGTCACAGGGCCCTCGTGTTCAGTCAGTTCGTCTCCCACCTCGCGATAATCAGGGACCACCTCGACCGCGCCGGCATCCCATACCAGTACCTCGACGGCTCCACCCCGTCAGGCGAGAGGGCTCGCAGGGTGAGGGCGTTCCAGGATAACGAGGGGGACGCGTTCCTGATCAGCCTGAAGGCTGGCGGCGTCGGGCTCAACCTGACCGCGGCCGACTACGTCATCCACATGGACCCGTGGTGGAACCCCGCGGTGGAGGAGCAGGCCTCGGACCGCACCCACAGGATAGGACAGACCCGCCCCGTGACGGTCTACAGGATCGTAGCCAGGGACACGATAGAGGAGAGGATCGTCGACCTCCACTCGTGGAAGCGCGGCCTGGCGGAGAGCCTGCTCGGCGACGCCGGGACCCCCCTCAGGCTCTCCGCAGACGAGATGATGGATCTGATAAAGTCGTATACGGGCAGAGGGATGACGCCTTAAGACGCCCACTCACGGCACAAGCGAGCACTCGCCTCCCTCCCAGACCGCCGTCGCCCCGCCCTCCACCGTCACAGGATACCCGGTCATTACGGCCGATTTGTCGTCCATCGTCACGGTCTTGAACTCCACCTTGAACGGGATATCGCCCCACGCGATCAGGGGGTTCACCCTGGAGAGGACCTGATTCGTCAGGGCCTCGGGCTGTCTTATCTTCTCCACGTATATCCTGACGTCGTCGAGGTACACCCCGTCGGACCCCAGAGACAGGATGCCGGTAGCGGAGAGCCTTATCCTGAGCGTGAAGAGGAACGACGCTGTGAATATGCCGTCAGCCCTGAAGGCCTCCGGCTTGAAGTCGAATGTCAGGTTGGAAAAGCCCCTCGTGTCGTTGTTGCCGAAGTAGGCGTTCACGTCGTCCTCCAACAGGACGATCTCCCCCTTCGAGTATCCGATCAGGGACGCGAGCGAATTGACGTCATCCGACAGTTGAGCCCCCTCCCTCGTCAATAGGACGTCGAGCTTCATCGTATCGACCCGGATCTTGTCCAGCACTGCCCCCTTCATCTCGGCATACGCCCTGCTCTCCTTCACCGTCACAAAGAGCGACTCGGGTGAAAACCTCGTCCCGAGAAGACCCGCTATATGCAGGGCCATCCCGGCGTCGTCGATTGCCGCCTCCGAGGGAGGCGCGAGGGCGACGGAGCACAGAATCAGCAGCCCCGCCAGCGCGGGCCTCGATCGGATTTTCCAGTTGCGGAACGTCTCGCACATTTTAAAAAAACGACCTCCCTCTGATTTTTGGATATTCTGACCGCGCGGCCGCCGGGCCACCCGCGCGCCCCGTTTCATCGGGCGCGATATATGCTAAACTGAAGTCATGATCGTTTATGACCTCGCGCTGTAAATGTAGCATCAGATTATTTAAATGGAAAGGGTTTGAGGGATATATGTGGAAGGGAAGATTTTCGCAGGACGTAAACGAGGTCGTCCGGCGTTTCACCCAGTCGCTCGATCTCGACTGGCGAACGGTGCAGGCCGACATAAGGGGCAGCATCGCGCACGCGAGGGCTCTGTTGCGCGCACGGTTGCTGACGCCGGGCGAGGCGTCGGACATAGAGCGCGAGCTCGTCAAAATCGCAGGGGAGGCCGCGCGGGGCGAGTTCGTCCCCGACGAATCCCTCGAGGACGTTCACATGAACGTCGAGTCGCTCCTGACGAGCCGGCTGGGCGACACAGGGGCCAAATTGCACACCGGCAGAAGCCGCAACGACCAGTCCGCGACCTCCGTGCGCCTGGCGCTTCGGGACGAGATCATAGGCATCGGCAATATGCTGGCGTCGCTGCTCGAGACCCTGCTGGAACGGGCCGCCAGGCACATTGACGTCGTGGTGCCGGGCTATACTCACCTTCAGCAGGCCCAGCCGATCTCAATGGGACAGTTCTGGATGGCGCACTTCCAGGCGTTCTCCCGCGACGCCTCCCGGCTGCTGCGCGCATACGAGAGCTCGGACGAATGCCCCCTCGGCTGCGGGGCTCTGGCTGGGTCGACCCTGCCGATCGACCGCGAGTTCTCCGCGGGGGACCTCGGATTTTCCGGCATATCTCAAAACAGCGTGGACGCCGTCGCCTCACGCGACCACATCGTGGACTTCCATCACTTCGCGAGCCTCTTCGGAGTACACGCCAGCAGGCTGTCGGAGGACTTGATAATATACTTTTCGAGCGAGTTCGGCTGGGTGAAGCTGCCGGACGCATTCTGCACCGGGTCGAGCATGATGCCCCAGAAGAAGAACCCCGACGTGCTCGAGATAGTGCGAGGCAAGTGCGGCCAGCTCGTGGGCGCTCACGTGGACGCGCTCGTCATGCTCAAGGGAACGCCGTCGTCGTTCGACAGGGACTTCCAGGAGGACAAGCGCGCCCTCTGGTGCTCCTGCGACGCGGTGAGAGCGATGCTTGAGGTCATGCCCCCGCTGCTCGCCAACGTCGAGGTCGACGCAGAGCGCGCAGGTAGGGGCTTCCGGGACGGGTTCATCTTCGCCACCGACGCGGCCGAACACCTCGTCGAGCGAGGCGTGCCGTTCCGAAAATCTCACGAGATAGTGGGCGGGGTCGTCAAGTGGTGCATCGCGAACAACCGCAGCCTGACCTCCCTCTCCCCGCAGGAGTGGAGAAAATTTGCGCCGCAGGCAGGGGACGAACTGCCATCGCTGCTCACCCCAGAAAACTCGGTCTCCCGCAGAAAAACGCCCGGCGGCACGTCGCCCGAACAGGTAAGACTCCAGATAGACAGAGGACGAAAGAGAACGGAATCCCTGCGATCCACCCTGAATAATTACAGGGACAAGTACCCCCATATGCCGGAATAACCAATCCCGCCATTAAGACCGTGGGCGCCGCCCACACCCGCCGGGGGACCAGTCCCCCGGACCCCCAACTTAATTTTTTTGTTTTCGCCCTGCGGGCGAAAACAAAAAAACTTGATGGAGGTCCAGGAGGC
>JAISRP010000241.1 GCA_031273585.1 Synergistaceae bacterium | reverse complement strand
GTCTTTTTTTTCTTTACCTGCCTACCGTCCCGCGCGGAGATCCTCTATCGCCTCGGCGAGCCTGCGGGCGCCCTCCTCCAGTTCGCTGGGCTGGGCGTAGGTGAAGCAGGTGCGCAGGCAGTCCGTTCCTCCGCCGTTCGCATAGAACGCAGGTCCGTTTACGAATGCCACGCCCTTTTCTATTCCCTTCATGAAGAGCTGCTGTGAATCGATCCCTGGAATCCTGACCCAGAAGAAAAAACCGCCCTTGGGTGGGGTGTACTGGGCGTCGGAGGGGAGGTGCTTTGCGAAGGCGTCCATCATCGCCCTGCACTTGACTGAGTAGTGGGAGACGATCTTGGGCAGAAAACTTTCCAGGTATCCGTCCGTACAGTACTGCGTCACCAGCGCCTGGGCTATCACGCTCGTACACATGTCGGTCCCCTGCTTTATCATCACCATGCGCCTTATTATCTCGGGGGCGCCCACTATCCACGCGACCCTCGTACCCGGGGCAAGTATCTTGGAGAACGAACAGGCGTATACCACCCTGCCGCCCTTGTCCATCGAGAACAGCGTCGGCTCGTGCTCGCCCTCGTACCTGAGATGCCCGTACGGGTCGTCCTCGAAAATTATCAGGTCGTACCGCTCTGCAATTTCCAGCAATTTTTTCCTCCGCTCGGTCGAGAGCGTGCCGCCGGTCGGATTTTGGAAGTTGACGATGGAGTAGATGAACTTGATCCTGGCCCCGGCGCCCGTCGCAGTCTCGATCGCCTCGGGCAGGAGGTCCGTGTTTATGCCGTCGGAGTCGCATGGAACCGTGATAAACGCGGCGCCCCGGTTTCGCATGGTGTGAATCGCGCCGGGGTACGTCGGGTCCTCCACGATCACTGCGTCCCCTGGGTTTATCAGGGCCGCGGTCAGGAGGTCCATCCCCTGCTGGGAGCCGGTCGTTATCAGGATCTCGTCCATGCTCGTCTCCCTTCCCATGCGGGGGGCCATCCACTTGGATATGAACTCGCGGAGGGGGGCGTATCCCTCGGTCGCGCCGTACTGCATTATCTCCATTCCGTTGCGGCCAAGCACGATTGCCCCGGCGGCGAACTCCGGCACCGGGAAGATGTAGGGGTCCGGGTTGCCTCCCGCAAACGATATCATCCCCGGCTTTATTGTGTACTTCCTCATCTCGCGGATCGGCGAGGGCTTCATCTCCGCAGCCAGCCTCGAGTACATTTCGTTCCAGTTAACGTCGCTCATATGTGTTCCCTCCTAACGATTGGGGGAGCCGGCCGGGCCTTGGGGAAGCGATGGCTCGTCACCGATGTCCGGAGCGTCAAACGGCAGCAGACGCTCCGGCTCGAGCCGGTCTACCCTAACCCTTGGCCGGCCGCCTCAGGTACCACTCTGCCAGCAATGCGCTTGCTATGTATACGGAGCTGTAGGTGCCGACCACTATGCCGATGAGAAACGCAAATGCGAGATTCGAGATGACCTCTCCTCCGAGGAAGAACATCGCAAGTACGGGAAGCAGCGTCGTCAGCGAGGTGTTTATCGTGCGCGACAGCGTCTGGTTCACCGAGCTGTTTATGAGGTTCAGTATGCCGCGAGAGCGGAGCTGTCCCCAGTTCTCGCGGACCCTGTCCAGGACGACGATGGAGTCGTTGAGCGAGTAGCCTATCACGGTCAGTATGGCGGCGATGAACGACGTCGATATCTCGCGCCCGGTCAGGCTGTACGCGCCCAGCATTATTATGGAGTCGTGGATCAGGGATATCACGGCCGCTATGCCGAAGCGGAAGCTGAAGCGAAATGCCATGTACATGAGAATGCCCAGTATCGAGAACCCCACAGCGATAAACGCCTGCTTGCGCAGCTCCCTTCCCACGACCGGGCCTACGTTGTCTATCTTCTGGATCGTGATCTTGCCGTATTTTTCGCCGAGCGCGTCGATCATATTTCTGCGGACATCGTCCCCAAGGTCCTGATACCTGATCAGGATGTTCCTGTCGTCGTACGACTGAATCGTCGCCTGGCCGAGGCCCGCCTCGGAGAGCGTCCCCCTTATCTCGCCGACGTCGACCGGGTTCTCGAACTCAAGCTGCATCGCAAGTCCGCCGGCGAAGTCGACGCTGAAGTTCACGCCCTTTGTCGACAGCAGGAGGATGCTGATCACGACCAGGGCCGCGCTCAGGCCGAGGGCAAATCTCCGGTATTTCATGAAGGGCAGTTTCATCTTGGAAGCGTCAAAAGTAGCCATAAGAGCACATCTCCTCCGTCAGAGTACGATGTTCCTGCGGTAGCGCAGCAACATCTCGAGCAGGGCTCGGGTGACTACGATGTTTCCGAACATCGACGTCACGACCCCGAGGCTCAGGGTAACGGCAAACCCGCGGACCGGTCCCGTTCCGAAGTAGAACAGGACGCCGGACGCTATCAGAGTCGTCACGTTCGAGTCCAGTATGACCTCGAGCGCCTTGCGGAACCCGGCGTCGAGCGCCGCTAGCATCGTCTTGCCCGAGCGAAACTCCTCCTTTATGCGCTCATAAATGAGTATGTTCCCGTCGACCGCCATGCCTATTGTGAGGACTATGCCGCCTATGCCTGGGAGCGTCAGGGTCGTCCGCAGCGCCACCATTATAGCGACTAGGACCAGCATCGACGTGGCCATCGCGATATCGGCGGCGATGCCCAGCGTTCCGTAGTATAACAGCATGAACACGGCCACGAGAGCCGCCCCGATCAGCCCGGACTGCACGCCGGAGCGGATGGAGTCCTCCCCAAGGGTCGGGCCGACTGAGCGGTTCTCCAGCACCTCGACCGCGAGCGGAAGCGCGCCCGCCCTCAGCATCACCGCCAGCCTGGCGGCCTCATCGTCCCTGAAGCTGCCGGTTATTATCGCCTCTCCGCCAGTGATCCGGGTGCGCACGGTGGGAGCGGATATCACGGTGTTGTCGAGGACTATGGCTATCTGCTTCTCTATGTTGGCCGCCGTTGCCTCCTCGAACGCGACGGAGCCCTCCCTGCTGAACTTGATTGAGACCGCTGGCTTCTGCAGCTCGTCGTAGGTCATGCGCGCCTCTACGAGGTCCTTCCCCGTCACGTAGACCTGGCCCAGCAGATATGTGCCGCCGTCCTCCTCACGCGCCACCATCATGTCGGGGCTCCTGTCCGCCATTTCCTCGAGCGACTTTATATTCTCGAGCACCGAGGCGTTGAGGTCGTTCCACCGCCTGACCGCCTCGTCGTACTCCGCGTCCGAGGGGTAGTTCTTCCGTTCGACCGGGGGGGGGGTCTTCGGCCCGGCGCCCGTCACCTGACGGAACTCGAGCACAGCGGTACGGCCTATCAGGTCGAGCGCCGCCTCCGGGTCGGCTACGCCGGGGAGGTCTATCGCCACCCTGTCGGCGCCCTCCCTCTGAATCTGAGGCTCGACTATTCCATACTGGTCGATGCGGTTTCGGAGGGTCGCGATGAGCTGCTCTATGCTTTCCTCGTTGACCTGAACCTCGTCCGTCGGCTTCGCGAGAAGGACGATGTGAGCCCCGCCCTTCAGATCGAGCCCCAACTTGACCTTTCCGCTTATGGGGTATACGGTCACGGCCGAGATCGCTATAACTATGGCAATGATGCCAAGCCTCCACTTGTCCTTTTTGAGCATTACACACACTCCTCCTGGAGCTTACGAAATTATATACCGCTTTTTTCCTGTTCTTCCGGGGCCTCGTCCTCGGGTTTGGCCAACGATACGGGTTCGGGGGCTTCGACGCTTGGGGAGCCCTCGGCCTCGCCTATGAGGGCGTCGCTCTCATCCTCCGTGACGCCGTCCTCCATAGAAAGCGGAGTCACGCCAGTCTCCGGCGCGTCTGCGCCTTCCGTCCTCTCGCGCTTTCTCCTCTTTCTCCGAGGCCTCATCGGTTTTGCGTCGTCGGGAGATTCCTTCCTGGCCGAGATGGATGATTTCAGTATCCTCACCTTCACCCCGTCGGCTATTTCAATGATGTAGGAGTCCTCCAGCACGTCGCTGACGCGTCCGTAGAAGCCCCCGGCGGTTATCACTGTGTTGCCCCTCGTTATCGACGATATCATGCTGTCGTGCTGCTGCTGCTTTTTTTTCTGCGGGCGGAAGATCAGAAAGTAGAATATCACGATGAACAAAACTATCGGCAGCATGAGGCTCGCAACGCCGCCCTGCTGCGCCGGCGCGGCGGCATCCGCCGCAAAGGCCGCGTCCTGCAGCAGGAGACGCGCAATCTCGGTCATTACATGGTTCAAAAAAATCCCTCCGTTCGGACAAAGCGCTTATTTTAGGCGAGGCGCCCGCGTCGTTCCCCCGATGTTCGTAAATATAATACGCGCGAACGTTATCTGCCGACGCCCTCCTGTTCTGAAATAAACTCAAACGACGAACATTTTATCACGAATTTTATAAAAGGCCACATAGCCCCGCGATAAATTTTTAAGGAATCGCTGATTGAATCGCCCGAACGACATTTTGCCGTTTGAGGATGCAGAGCCGATCAGGGTTTTAATCTTTACCCTTCAGGCCCCTAACGTTAAATCAGCCCTTACTTAAGGAATCGCTGATTGAATCGCCGAAAGGACACGCCGCAATTCGAGGAGTGCGGGCCGCCCGTTTTTTTATCCGTGCCGCCGGTTCCCCTGCGATAAATCAGATTTTCTTAAAAAAATCCCGAGAGGACCCGGACATCCGGCTATCCCCAGACGGCCTCCGGCTGTTTCATGAAGAACAGAAGTTTCTCCAGCTCCGCCATGATGTCCACCCTGACGACCAATATCTCCTCCGGCACCACGAGGGATCCCTGGGTCAGGGCGAGCACCCCGCGCAGGGCTTTGGACGCGATGGCCAAGTCCACGCACCTCTGCGCGGCGTGGGCCGGAACGGCAAGTATGAGCACCTCGATTTCCTTCTCCGACATCACGGACGGGATCTCGGTAAAATGCCAGCAGTGGATGCCGGATATGTCCCGCCCGGTCTTTCGTGGATCGATGTCGAAGAGCGCCTCGAAGCGCACCTTGGGGCTGCGGAAGGCAGGATTGAGCAGGAGGGCCGTGCCCATGTTGCCCACGCCCGCCATGGCGATCCGCCAGATCTTGGGAGACGAGAGGATCTCGACAATATGATCGCACAGCCGCTCCACGTGATACCCGACGCCGCGCTTGCCTATCTCGCCGAAGTACGACAGGTCCTTCCTCACCTGGCTCGCCTTGAAGCCCAGCAGGTCGCCTATCTGTTGGCTGGACACGACTCGATGCCCCTCATCCTTCAAGGTCTCAAGAAGACGGTGATACTGCACTAACCTCTCGATCGTAGGCTCTGCAACCCTCATGAGTCTAAGTCCCCTTCCGAAACTGACAGAACTGCGCCGAAGCGATGTTTGACGCCGGGATCATCGCGAACCGGGGGGCATGTGCCCGGTCTGTGGAGGACTGGCCGGACCCATGCCTATGAAGTTTCCTCGGACGGCGTCCATGCGCGCATAAGGAGCCGTCCTTCGCTCATCAATGCCGAGCGATAACTTCGATCTCCACGACGCCGCCGAGCGGAAGCGCCGCAACCGCCACGCACGAGCGCGCGGGGGGCTCG